>JAIMAD010000150.1 GCA_023512145.1 Bacillus sp. (in: firmicutes)
AACGGATCATCAAAAATTGTTGTGTTCCTTGGAAGGCGGCGAACGCAAAATTTTGCACCTTTAGAAGATTCTTAAATCATGCTCCAATGTTATTTTGTTGGATTGCAACACCGTCTGGATTAAGCATCGGCACAAACCAAATCGAGACTTCATTGAGGATATTTATCGATTGGAAACCACTTTTTTCATATGCCTCAGCATAAGTTTCGAGCATATTCATTAAAAGCATACTTGTAAGCCACTCTCGCCCATGATGAGAGCCAATCAAAACGATATTCTTTTTCCCTTTTCCAAGCTTTGCTGCCCATATTGTTCGCCCAAAATGTGTTGTTCCAATTGATTTTATTTTTACCTGCTTTTCATACTTTTTCTTAATTACCATCAGGTCATGTTCTAACACTTCATAAGAATACGGCTTTTTAGTCTCCACGGAAGCATATGTAATGGTTTTAAATTGAAGGAAAACAATCAGAAGCATACATAAAAGTTTGGCCAAAAATATCCCTCTTTCCACTAAAATATTCAGGTAAATGTTGAAAACAGCGCTAGTAGTGGGTGACCAACATTTTCTGTGAAAGTTTCTTGTTAAAATATCATACAATAATCTCAACTCCTATTAAGGAGGAGATGAGATTATTGAATAAGATGGATTATGATCGAGCGTTATATTATACACATCGATCCGAGTGGGATAATTTACTAATATTAATGGTACGGACTAAGGATCAATTTTTGTCCAAACGAATTGAACAATTCCTGCATGCCTACAATTTTGAAACTGACTACACTGTACTTGAAAAGAAACTATATAACCTTCTTCGTTACATCGACCATGCTAACGAAACCGTAGAACATGATCCATTAGCGATACCGATGTATAGTCTTCCCTAAAAAATCAAGAGGATACAGTTTGGAACTAGGTATTAACCGAAAGGTCAAATGAATTCCACCAAAAAACACGACTTCCTAAAAAGGAAGTCGTGTTTCAAAATAAAATTAATCCTCCTGGGTTGCAATTACACTTTTGGAGATTTTTGAAATTATTAGTTGCTTGGCAATTCTGGCCTATTCCTTGACCATACCTCTAGAACCACTGGTTACACTAACGATTTGGTCTGTACGCATAGGGTTGACTCCTATCATGTGCCGATTTTGTTATATTTCTTGAACCATTTTCATTTTCTGATTAACTAACTCCATAAAGTCATTTTCGATCGTTTGTAGCTTTGCATTGCTTTCTTCTAGACTGCCACTAGTGACACCAAAATAAAATTTAACCTTAGGTTCAGTACCCGATGGTCGTAGACAAACCCATGAGCCATCCGCAAAGCTATATTTTAAAACATTCGATTTTGGTAAAGCAATTTTCTCTTCTTGCTTATTTATCAGACGAATGCTTGTCAAGTAATCTTCTGTTACAGAAGTTGTTAAAGTTCCAAGGTTTGTGATTGGTTCTGACCGAAATGATGCTAAAAGCTTATCGATTATTTCTGCACCTTCTTTACCCTTTAATGTCAAAGAGCGTAAGCCTTCCTGGTAAAAACCATACCTATCGAATACTTGCATCAATCCTTCGTAGAGGGACATGCCTTGTTTTTTATAAAAAGCACAAACTTCTGTAGCCAAAAGCGCTGCTTGGACAGCATCCTTATCACGCGCAAAGTCCCCAATTAAATAGCCGTAGGACTCCTCATAACCAAATACGAATTTACGATTACCGGTTGCTTCATATTCATTAATTTTTTCAGCAATAAACTTAAATCCTGTTAATACATCAACGGTTTCTAAGTGATAGTCAGCAGCAATTTTTCTGCCTATTTCAGATGTAACGATAGTCTTTAACACAACCCCATTTTCCGGAAGAGATCCTTTTTCTCTTTTCTGCGAAAGAAGGTAATTAAGTAATAATGCACCTGTTTGGTTACCTGTTAAAACTACATATTCTCCTTCAGGATTAAGAACAGCAATACCTAAGCGGTCGGCATCCGGGTCTGTAGCAATTAAAAGATCTGCTCCAATTTTTTTCCCATCACGAATCGCTAATTCAAATGCAGCATGCTCTTCTGGGTTTGGGCTTTTGACCGTAGAAAATTCTGGGTCTGGAAGTTCCTGCTCCAATACAACCGTTACATTTTTATATCCTAATGCGTCTAGAGCTTTTCGGACTGGCTTATTTGCTGTTCCATGTAATGGTGTAAATACCACCTTTATATCTGTTTCGTTAGCAAGGTTAGGGTTCTCTGAAATAGTTTTTAATTTTTCTATATAGGCCGAATCAATTTCAGTACCAATGGTTTTAATTAAACCAACTGCTTTTAAATCCTCTTCACTACCGACCTCTATTAATAATTCATTTTCAATTTCATTTACCTTCGTTATCACTATATCCGCAAGCTTTGGTGTCAATTGACCACCATCTGAACCATAAACCTTATAGCCGTTATATTCAGGCGGATTATGACTTGCAGTAATGACAATACCGGAAAAGGCATTTAAGTATCTTAAGGCAAATGATAATTCAGGTGTTGGCCTTAAATCATCAAATACATATGTCTTAATGCCCTTTGTAGCGAGTGTCTTTGCAGCCTCCATTGCGAATTCTGGAGATTTGTGCCGTGAATCAAACGCAATAACAACCCCGCGTTGTTTTGCTTCTGCCCCATGGCCTTCTATGTATGCTGCAAGTCCTGCAGACGCCTTCCGGACGGTATAAATATTCATTCGGTTTGTGCCAACACCAATTTCTCCACGCATACCACCGGTACCAAATTCTAAATTTTTATAAAAAGCCTCTTCAATTTGTTTTTCATCCTTCTTTAACTCTTCTAATTGGTTTTGTAATACAGCATCCAGTTCAACAAATTCAAGCCAATTTTTCACTTTAGTTTTCCAGTCCATTGATTCTCCTCCAGTGCTTGTCTCCAGTTTTATTGTTTCTAAGTTCACGATTGTTACTCACTAAAAATCAACTAAAATTATCAAACTTTTCCTTCCTATCTTACCTTATATTTGTCCCAATAAGAGTAGAAAAAAGAAAAAACCTGCAATTTGCAGGCTTTATGTTTGGGGGTAGAATTAAGTTGGTTAGAGTACTAGTTGAATGTTTCTAAACAGGTAACTCATTATCCGCTTTCGTATATAAACTAAGCATGGCATTTTTCATCCCACTAACTTCTTCAAATTGTGAAAATTCGAATGGAAAGAACAATCCGAAATCCTGCAAATTCTCCACGTTTTTATTAAATAAAGGTTCATATTGCTTCTCAAGTGGAGTGGACTCAAGAATGGAGACCACTGTTTGGATACTCGACATCACCTGAAAAGCATCTTTTAATGTGAAATGTTCAAAGTGATTGTCAGAAGTGTGTAACACTTTTAACCACTCAAACTGAGAAATCTCCTCATCTGTGAAATAGAGAGGAAAAATAGTTGAATAAATACCTCTAACCATTCCATTTATTTCTTCTTTTTGACTTGGTGTAGAAGCAAAAACAATTTTCACTAGGAACCCGCCCTTTGCCATCTCTTTTTTCTGTTGTAATATATAACATAAGAATAACATAAGAAATGGAGGACTTACCGTGGTAATAATAACCACGAAATCTGAAAAAAGTGGATAGCAATGTACAGGTGTGGTATAGGGCTACATCATCTTAGCATGCGAGATTAGACCCAAAATACATAGTAGCCCTTAATACACTTAGAAGGCGCTAGCATTCTATGCTAATCATAAATCAATCTGTCAAAAATGTTGCACAAGGTAACATAGTTATCAAAGTGAAGTGAAGGAGAATTTTATGCTAAAAACGATGCGTATGGGTGATTGGTATCAGATTATAGTCCCAACCGAATGGGCTGGAAAAACACTTGATGAGATTTTTTGTCATGTATGGGACGTTCCTCGAAAATTAACCTATATATTTCGTAGCGAGAATAAAGTAGTAGTAAATGGTGGTCGTGCCGATTGGAATTTACCTCTGGAAACAGGTGCCAAACTTCAATTTAAATTATTTGTGGAAGAAGAAATACATATCATCCCAAGTTTCATGGATGTTGATATTCTTTATGAGGATGACCATGTTATTGTTTGTAACAAACCATCCTTTATGAACACCCATCCAAATGATCCTCTGCTGGAAACAAATACGCTAGTTAATGGATTGGAATTTCACCTACAATCGTATGGCGAATTTAGAAACATATACCAAATCCATCGACTGGACCGTGATACCTCTGGTGCAATCCTTTTTGCCAAACATGCTTTAGCTGGGGCTATTTTAGACAGGATGCTCGTAAAACGAGACATAAAAAGAATCTACATTGCCTTGGTTCATGGTCTGCTCCAGAAAAAAAGTGGGACGATAAATGTTCCGATTGGACGTGACCGCCATCATGCAACAAGAAGGAGGGTTTCGTCATCTGGACAGGAAGCACTTACCCATTTTGCTGTATTGAGAGAGGATAAGGATAAGCACCAATCCTATTTAAAATGTTGGCTTGATACGGGAAGAACACATCAAATCAGGGTCCATTTAAGCCACTTAGGACATCCATTAGTTGGAGATATTTTGTATGGTGGGAAACCCATTATAAACAGACAAGCACTACATGCTGCAAAACTTTAATTTATCCACCCTTTTACGCAAGAAAAAGTTGAATGTCATGCCCCATTTACAGATCAAGCAGGAATTTTTAATGATATCAATATTTATTTACTTTAAGTATCAAGACTAATTTAGCAAGAACAAAAGGCGCAAGCGTTCGATGTTGACTTATCATAGGGAGGAGAGCGAAGTACACTAGGAGCACGGGCTGCTTGTGCCGGATTCAGATAACTATTTAAAGTCAACACACAAAATTAAGGAAAAGCCTTCCGGGTTGGAAGGCTTTTTTTTTCTTCATTTTCTATTATTCATCTGTTTTTTTTAAAGGCTCGCATAATGAAGCTTAGTAGGAATACTAGTAAAGCTGAACCAATGATTGCGGGTATTATCGCAAAGTCTGCCACATGTGGTCCCCAATCACCTAAAATCATTGTTCCAAGCCATGCTCCGACAAATCCTGCAATAATATTCCCAATAATTCCACCTGGTATATCTCTTCCCATGATAAGTCCTGCTAACCATCCAATAATTCCACCAACAATTAATGCCCAAATGAAACCCATTCAGAACACTCCTTTTAAATCTTCTTTATTTCACTTTAATATAAGCTTTGTCTTTGCCTAGGCAGGATTGTCAAAATATAATACTCTCCTGTAACAATAAAATACCCTATTTTTTTAATTTATACCCAATATATTAGTGAATTTAGGAAAAAGTAAAAGCGTTCATATACTATCATAAAATATTCAGAACATTCTTTTGTTAAGTTTTTGTAAATTCACATATTTTTTTCTATTTTCGACATTTTTCATATAAAATAGTACTTTGCGGGTTAAATTTTTTATAAATAATGGAGGATAATTACATGGCATTTAAAAGACAAGATAAATTCATGGTTTTGCTTAGCAATATTTCTTCTAACTTAAAAGAAAGTACAAATTTCTTTACAGAATACAAATTAAAGAATGTAAGTGATTTGAAAATTTTTTCAGAGAAAATGAAGGATTATGAAACGACTGTTGATACCTTCGTTCATGAAGTAATCAAAGAATTAAACGATGCCTTCATCACTCAAATTGAACGTGAGGACATTCTTCTGCTTGCAATTAGTATGGATGATGTACTTGATGGTCTTGAAGGATGTGCGGCATTACTAGAAATGTACTCAATAACGACTGCAGATGACTTTATGTTGAAATTTGTTGACGCTATTCAAGCCAGTGTTCATGAAATCGACAAGGCCGTTGGACTTCTTTCAAATAAGAAGTTACCTCAAATAAGAGAACATGCGATTAAAATAAAGGATTTAGAATCACAATGTGATAATATTCTACGACAATCCATTAAAAACCTATTTAATACAGCAAAAGACCCAATCTACATTATTCAATATAAGGAAATTTACGAAACTCTTGAGGATGTCGCTGACTACTGTCAGACAGTTGCAAATACGCTTGAAACTATTATCATGAAAAATGCATAAGGAGCAAAATTATGAGCATTGTCTTAATACTAACAATCTTAATCGTCATTTGTGCCCTTGCATTTGACTTTATTAATGGTTTCCATGATACAGCAAATGCGATTGCAACCTCAGTTTCAACAAAGGCATTAAAACCACGTCAAGCAATTTGGTTAGCAGCAATTATGAATTTCGTTGGAGCAATGACGTTTACAGGTGTGGCCAAAACCATATCAAAGGATATTGTCAACCCCTTCGATCTTACGAATGGATCGATTGTTATTCTTGCGGCACTTCTCTCAGCTATAATATGGAACTTAATTACTTGGTATTTCGGAATTCCAAGTAGTTCTTCACATGCCCTAATCGGCTCCATTGCCGGTGCAGCTATTGCAGCTCAAGGGGTTGGAGTTCTTAACTACACTGGATTTATAAAAATTATTGAAGCTCTTTTACTTTCACCTGTTTTAGCATTTGTTGTTGGTTATATTATTTATAGCATTTTTAAAGTAGTTTTTAAAAATAATAACTTAACCAAGACAAATCGCAATTTTCGTTATATCCAAATTGCAACGGCAGCATTACAATCCTACTCGCACGGAACAAATGATGCCCAGAAATCGATGGGTATTATCACCATGGCACTGATTGCCAATGAATACCTTCCTAAAGATGCCGATGTTCCTTTTTGGGTCCAGGTATCCTGCGCGATTGCTATGGGGCTTGGTACCTCAATTGGTGGCTGGAAGATCATTAAAACGGTTGGCGGAAAAATTATGAAGATACGTCCAATTAACGGTGTTGCCGCGGACTTAACTGGCGCAGCAATTATTTTTGGAGCTAGTTTAATCCATTTGCCAGTCAGCACGACACATGTTATTTCTTCTGGAATATTAGGCGTAGGATCAGCGCATCGTCTTAAAGGTGTTAAATGGGGTACAGCCCAACGGATGCTTGTTACTTGGGTAATTACCCTGCCAATTACCGCACTAATAGCTGCATTTATTTACTTTATTATGAACCTATTCCTTTAAATATGAAAAAGTCAGAGGATGAAATGTAGATCTCATCCTCTGACTTTTTCTATCAATTCTACTGTGCTCCTGCAATAAGACTTACATAACAAATTAGATTTATGATAGTTAACAACTTAATATTCAAACTTTTATTTCATCCTTGTAATTAACCGTTGGATTCGTACTTGCAGTTCTTTAATGCTGAATGGCTTAGTAACATAGTCGTCTGCACCCAGCTTTAAAGCCCTTTCTATATCAGTCTCACTTTTACGACCAGTAAGCATAAGAACGTAGATATCTCTGCCTGTTTTCAACTTTTTTACCTTTTGGAGGATTTCAATACCATCCATCACTGGCATAACACCGTCAATAATTAAAAAATGTTCTCCTGATTTCTCTAAGCGGTTGGAATCGAAAAATTGAATTCCATCCTCGAAGGCTTCAAGGTTTAATTGATAATGATCGAAATCCATCGTGTTGAGTATCCTCAAAAGCATCGTTCGAATAATAGCATCATCATCAATGATTGAAAAAAATAATGGCTTCTTAATAAGCGGTAAAGAGGGTTGATTCATCGTTTCAATTCTTGCTCTGCCATTGTCTTTTGCTTTATATAAGGCTTGATCCGCATATTTTATAGCAGCTTCCAACGTTGTTTCTGGATGAGAAATGGCAAATACGCCTGTGGAAAAAGTGACCGAAAAAATGTTGTTGTCTTTTTCAAATTTAAGTTTAGAAAACTCGTTTAGCAATCTGGAAACAATTTTGACTGTCTCTAGCTGTTCAGTATTTTCAAGAAGTATAACAAACTCTTCGCCACCATATCTAAAAGCGACGTCAGAACTTCTTATTTTTTCTTTCAAAAAATTAGCGAAGGTTGATAAAACCTGATCGCCTGTAGGATGGCCGAACGTATCATTAATATTCTTGAAATGATCTAGATCGATAAGGGCGATACTAAATACTTGATTATTCCGTTTTAAGTCCTTAAGATTCCTATTAAATACATCAATTAAGAATTTACGATTGTATAACTGGGTTAACTCATCCAGTAGCACCGATTGATCAAATAATTTCTTTCTTTTTAGTAAACGCTCGATTCGAACTGTTAATTCTTCTAAATCAATCGGTTTTTCAATAAAATCATCGGCACCCATTTTATAGGCATTAATTCTCGTTTCTCGATCATTGATAAGACTGATTATTATTTTAGGTACAAATTGTTTGTTATTGTGTTGTTGTAGATCATCGAGTATTTGAAATCCATTGTTATTTGGGAAATTCATATCAATAATCACACAATCAGGATTTAAATCGAAGTATTGGGAAATTGCTTTATCCAGTACTGTATTTGCTACAACCATCCATCCTTTTTCTTCGAGTTTTTCTTTTAGGAGAATTATCATTGATACATCATTATCGATGATTTGGATCAACGGTATGTTTTCATCTGGCCGCGGTTCTCGTTTATTCTCAACCTCCACAAAATTTTCATATTCATAAATAAGGCTAATTAAATCATCAAGAAAACTTCTTAACTCATCTACCTCCCATTGCTTTTGATTTGTTTTTTCAATTTGATCCATTAATCTGCCTGAAAGCTGATGAAGTCCGCCAAGTAAAAGTGTTCCTGAAATACTCTTTATCGACTGAAGAAAAAGATAGACTTCCGAATTTGCAATAGGTAAGCGCTCTTTTGATTCGTACCACATCGTTATTTGACGTTTTATTTTTTGAAAAAGCAGGTTCTTATATTTGTTCAAGTCCATTAATGATCAACGCCCCATTTACTTAAAAGGAAAATTCACTATAACTATGTTTACTTTTATAATACACGAAAATCTCCATTTTTGTTAATAGCTTATGTTTATAAGTTTAATATTAATTGAGATATGATACAACGTGTATGTTGTCGAATATTGTGTCTGTTGCCAAACTTTTGTTGAATAAAGGTATATTACTTAAATAAAAAAAGAGGCTGACTCAAAAGGTCGTAAAACCCCTTTATAGGTCAGTTTTGATGCACTTTCATTGAAATTGATCTAATCTATCCGCGAATTTTGACATTCTATCAACGAATTCCAGGTTTCTATCAGCGAATCGAAAAAAGCTGCCCCAAAATGACCTTTTGGGGCAGCCTTCTTTTTATCTTAGTAATTATCTTAAATTTTTCACCTTGTTTGTACAACTTTCCATTGCAGCCATAACTGATCCACGAAATTGACTACTTTCAAGAGTAGCAACCGCTTCAATCGTTGCACCGCCAGGGGTACATACCTGATCCTTCAATTCTCCTGGATGCATACC
>JAIMAD010000151.1 GCA_023512145.1 Bacillus sp. (in: firmicutes)
CCAGCAGCTTCGATAGCTTCCTTAGCAGCAGAGGAGAATTTGTGAGCCTTTACAGTCAACTTTTTCTCTACGTTCCCTTTAGCAAGGATCTTAATTCCTGCCTTTTCGTTACTAACAACACCTGTTTCAATAAGAAGTTCTGGAGTAACTTCTGTACCTTCTTCAAAGCGATTTAAAGCATCAAGATTGACGATTGCATATTCCTTGCGAGTGAAATTTGTAAAACCACGTTTTGGTAACCGGCGAAATAATGGTGTTTGTCCACCTTCAAAACCGAGGCGAACACCCCCACCAGAACGTGAATTTTGACCTTTAGTACCTTTACCCGCAGTCTTCCCTTGACCAGAACCGATACCGCGTCCTAAACGCTTACGATCCTTACGAGAACCTTCGGCAGGTTTTAATTCATGAAGTTTCATATTGGCACCTCCTTATCAAAAAAAGAATCAATTATTGTTCTTTAACTGTTACAAGGTGAGACACTTTTTTAACCATACCGCGAATTGCAGCGTTATCCTGGTGCTCAACTGTTTGATTTAATTTTCTTAATCCTAATGCTTTTACTGTTTCGCGTTGGTCCCCAGGGCGACCAATCACACTACGGGTGAGGGTAACTAATAGTTTATTTGCCATCTTATTTCCCCCCGTATCCTAACACTTCTTGCACTGTTTTGCCACGTAGTTTTGCTACGTCTTCAGCACGTTTTAATTGTTGTAAACCATCAAGTGTTGCACGAACCATATTAATCGGAGTGTTTGTTCCTAATGATTTAGAAAGGATATCAGCTACTCCGCCTAATTCAAGAACAGCACGAACTGGACCACCAGCGATAACTCCTGTACCTTCAGAAGCAGGTTTAAGAAGAACTTCGCCAGCTCCAAAATGTCCTATTACTAGGTGAGGAATCGTTGTTCCAACCATAGGTACTTCGATTAAGTTCTTCTTTGCATCTTCGATGGCTTTACGAATTGCTTCTGGTACTTCTTGTGCTTTACCAGTACCAAATCCGACATGACCGTTTTTATCCCCAACTACTACAAGAGCAGAGAAACGGAAACGACGTCCACCTTTAACAACTTTCGCAACACGGTTAATAGTAACTACGCGTTCTTCTAGTTCAAGTTTGTTTGGATCAATACGACGAATCATTTTGTGTCCCTCCTTTGTCTATTAAAATTGTAAGCCGTTTTCGCGAGCAGCTTCGGCTAGCTCTTGAACACGTCCATGATATAAGTATCCTCCACGATCAAAAACTATAGAAGAGATACCTTTCTCCACTGCACGTTTAGCAACTAATTCACCGATTTTTTGCGCAGCTTCAAGGTTATTAGTAGACTCTAGATTAAAATCTTTATCTAATGTAGAAGCACTTGCTAAAGTTGCTCCATTTATATCATCAATTACTTGAGCATAAATGTGTTTATTAGATCGAAACACATTTAGACGTGGACGAGCTGAAGTACCGCTTAGTTTCGCACGAACACGAGCATGTCTTTTCTTGCGAGTAGCGTTTTTATCAAGCTTCGTAATCATTTACGTCACTCCTTTCGTTTACCTTATGCGGCATTACTTACCTGTTTTACCTTCTTTACGACGAACCTTTTCACCTTCGTACCGAATTCCTTTACCTTTGTAAGGCTCAGGAGGACGTACGCCGCGAATATTTGCAGCTAATGCACCAACACGTTCTTTGTCAGTACCTATGATAGTGATTTTTGTATTAACAGGTACTACGACTTCAATGCCCTCTTCAGGTTCAATTTCAACCGGGTGAGAGTATCCAACGTTTAATATTAGTTTATTACCTTGCTTTTGAGCACGGTAACCAACTCCGATTAACTCTAAGCCTCTGGTGAAGCCAATGGAAACACCTTCGATCATGTTCGCAATCAAAGCACGAGTTGTTCCGTGCAATGCGCGATGTTCTTTCACGTCAGTTGGACGAGTAACTGTTAAAATATTTTCTTCTATAGCAATTGTCATATCAGGATTAAAAGAACGAGTAAGCTCACCTTTAGGTCCTTTTACTGTAACAGTGCTATTATTTAACGTAATTGTAACTCCTGCTGGAATTTCAATTGGTTTTTTTCCTATGCGAGACATTTAGTGCACCTCCATTCATTCAGAAACTCATTTTACCAAACGTAAGCTAATACTTCTCCGCCAACTTGTTTTGAACGAGCTTCTTTATCAGTAAATATACCTTGTGATGTTGATACTAATGCGATACCAAGACCGTTAAGAACACGTGGTACCTCAGTTGATTTAGCGTAAACTCGAAGACCAGGCTTGCTTATACGCTTAAGACCTGTAATAACACGTTCGTTATTTGCACCGTATTTTAAGAAGATACGGATGACCCCTTGTTTATCGTCTTCAATATATTCGACGTCTCTTACGAAACCTTCGCGCTTTAGAATTTCAGCAATTTCTTTTTTTACATTAGAAGCAGGCACTTCTAACTTTTCGTGACGCACCATATTCGCATTACGAATGCGAGTAAGCATATCAGCAATTGGATCTGTCATGACCATTATTTTTACCTCCTTCCCAGAGTTGGGTTTTACCAGCTAGCTTTTTTGATACCAGGAATTTGTCCTTTGTATGCTAATTCACGGAAACAAATCCGACAAAGCTTAAATTTACGGTATACAGAGTGTGGACGTCCGCATCTTTCACAGCGTGTGTACTCTTGTACTTTAAATTTAGGCGTACGTTTTTGTTTCGCAATCATTGACTTTTTAGCCACGTTTTCGCCTCCCTTATTTAGCGACTACTTTTGGAATGGCATTCCAAATTGAGTTAACAGTTCACGAGATTCTTCATCTGTGTTAGCTGTTGTAACAATAACGATATCCATACCACGAACTTTGCTTACTTTATCGTAATCAATTTCAGGGAAGATTAATTGTTCTTTAATTCCCAAAGTATAGTTACCGCGACCGTCGAATGCTTTCTTAGAAATACCACGGAAGTCACGTACACGAGGTAAAGAAACTGAAACTAATTTATCCAAGAATTCGTACATGCGTGTACCGCGAAGAGTTACCTTTGCACCGATTGGCATACCTTCACGAAGTCGGAAGCCAGCAATCGACTTTTTCGCACGTGTTACGACGGGTTTTTGGCCAGTGATCGTTGCAAGCTCTTCCACTGCGATATCCAGTGCTTTTGCATTGGCAACAGCATCACCAACACCCATGTTTATAACGATTTTATTAAGTTTAGGAACTTCCATTACTGATTTATAGTTGAACTTACTCATAAGAGCAGGTGTAACTTCTTTAATAAATTTTTCTTTGAGGCGGTTCATTCATTGTACCTCCCTTCTAAATTAAACTATTTATCTAAAATTTCTCCGGATTTAGCTACGCGAACTTTTTTGCCATCCACCGTTGTGGACCCTACACGAGTTGGGTTACCAGTTTTAGGATCGATAGGCATTACGTTCGATACATGAATCGGAGCCTCAAAGCTGATAATTCCACCTTGTGGATTCACTTGAGAAGGTTTTGAATGTTTTTTTACGATATTTACGCCTTCTACTAGTACACGGCTTTCTTTAGGATAGGCAGCTAGGATTGTAGCTGTTTTGCCCTTATCCTTACCAGAGATGACTCTCACTTTGTCACCTTTTTTCACATGCATCGTTCAGCACCTCCTTAAAGGCAATTGAATTTAAATTATAATACTTCTGGAGCTAAAGATACGATTTTCATAAAGTTATTCTCGCGAAGTTCACGAGCAACTGGTCCGAAAATACGTGTTCCGCGTGGGCTTTTATCATCTTTGATAATTACACATGCGTTTTCATCGAAACGAATGTAAGATCCATCTGTGCGACGAGCTCCGCTCTTTGTACGAACGATAACAGCCCTACAAACTTCACCTTTTTTAACAACGCCACCTGGTGTTGCTTGTTTAACTGTACAGACGATAACGTCACCGATTCCAGCAAATTTACGGCCAGAACCACCGAGGACTTTAATTGTCAATACTTCACGAGCGCCAGAGTTATCTGCAACTTTTAAACGTGATTCTTGTTGAATCATGTGTGTAACCTCCCTTCGGAATTAAGCATAATCCGAACAATTAGATAATAATCGCTTTTTCTACTACTTCAACTAAACGGAAGCGTTTGGTTGCTGAAAGTGGTCGAGTTTCCATAATGCGGACAACATCGCCAATTTTAACCTCATTTAACTCATCATGAGCTTTATACTTCTTAGAGTACTTAACGCGTTTACCATATAGAGGATGTCTTTTTTGTGTTTCGACAAGAACTGTAATGGTTTTATCCATTTTGTCAGAAACAACGCGTCCTGTGTAAACTTTGCGTTGGTTGCGTTCACTCATTGTGTGAACCTCCTCTCAATAATCACTTGTTAATACTAATTTCTCTTTCACAAACAACTGTTTTCATGCGAGCAATCGATTTACGTACTTCACGAATACGGGCAGTGTTTTCAAGTTGTCCAGTCGCCAATTGAAAGCGAAGGTTGAAAAGTTCTTCTTTTAGAGATTTAACTTTTTGTTCAATTTCAGCAGTGGTTAGGTCACGAAGTTCATTAGCTTTCATTTGATTCACCACCAATTTCCTCTCGTTTAACAAACTTACACTTTATAGGAAGTTTGTGCATTGCAAGACGAAGTGCTTCACGTGCAACTTCTTCAGAAACGCCTGCGATTTCAAACATAATCTTTCCTGGTTTAACAACAGCTACCCAACCTTCAGGTGCTCCTTTACCAGAACCCATCCGCACTTCTAAAGGCTTTTGAGTAAAAGGCTTATGTGGGAAAATTTTAATCCAAACTTTTCCGCCACGTTTCATGTAACGAGTCATCGCAACACGGGCAGCTTCGATTTGACGATTTGTAATCCATGAGGCTTCTAATGCTTGTAGGCCATATTCACCGAATGATACTTCCGTACCACCTTTTGCTAGGCCGCGCATCTTTCCACGGTGTTGACGGCGATATTTTACGCGTTTTGGCAATAACATGTTTATTTGCCTCCTTCCGCAGGTTTCTTCTTAATAGGAAGGACTTCTCCCTTATAGATCCATACTTTCACACCAAGCTTACCAAAAGTCGTATCTGCTTCAGCTGCAGCATAATCGATATCCGCACGAAGGGTATGAAGTGGAACAGATCCCTCGCTGTAATGTTCAGAACGAGCGATATCCGCACCGCCAAGACGACCAGATACCTGTGTTTTAATACCTTTCGCACCAGAGCGCATTGCGCGTTGAATAGCTTGCTTTTGTGCACGACGGAAAGATACACGACTTTCTAATTGACGGGCAATATTTTCAGCTACTAGCAATGCATCCATATCAGCTCTCTTAATTTCAAGAATGTTGATGTGTACACGTTTGCCAGAAAGTTGATTTAATGCTTTACGAAGTGCTTCAACTTCAGTACCGCCTTTTCCAATTACCATACCAGGTTTAGCTGTATGGATAGTAACATTCACACGGTTTGCAGCACGTTCGATTTCTACTTTAGAAACAGAAGCATCTTTTAAACGCTTCGAAATGTATTCACGAATTTTAAGGTCTTCGTGTAAAAGAGTAGCGAAGTCTTTGCCTGCGTACCATTTAGATTCCCAATCACGAATGATTCCAATACGCAAACCGACAGGATTTACTTTTTGACCCACAGCTTATCCCTCCTTCTTTTCTGTTAATACGATAGTGATGTGGCTTGTGCGTTTGTTTATTTGGCTTGCACGCCCCATTGCGCGAGGACGGAAACGTTTTAATGTTGGTCCTTCATCAACAAAAGCTTGAGCTACAATTAGATTAGTGATATCCATCTCATAATTGTGTTCAGCGTTTGCCATCGCTGACTTTAATACCTTTTCAACGATTGGAGAAGCAAACTTAGGCGTTAGATTCAATATTGCCACAGCTTCACCAACTTGCCTTCCTCGAATTAAATCTATAACTAGACGTACTTTACGAGGAGCAATACGAACTGTTTTTGCAACAGCTTTAGCTTGCATTTAGATGCCCTCCTCTCTTAACGCTTTGTTTTTTTGTCATCAGTACCATGACCTTTGTAGGCACGAGTTGGAGCGAATTCTCCAAGCTTGTGACCCACCATATCTTCAGTACAATATACTGGCACATGTTTACGACCGTCATAAACAGCGATCGTGTGACCAATAAATTGTGGGAAGATGGTAGAACGGCGCGACCAAGTCTTTACAACTTGTTTGCTTTTCGTTTCATTTAATTTTTCTACCTTAACCAATAAATGATCATCGATAAATGGTCCTTTTTTTAAGCTGCGTCCCATGAAGGAGCCTCCCTTCGTGATTGTTCTATAATCCAATCTTTGAACCATAGATCAATCTCGTTATTTTTTACGACGACGTACGATAAATTTATCTGACTTATTTTTCTTCTTACGAGTTTTGAATCCAAGAGTAGGTTTACCCCAAGGAGACATTGGTGATTTACGTCCGATTGGTGATTTACCTTCACCACCACCGTGTGGATGGTCGTTAGGGTTCATTACAGAACCACGAACAGTTGGGCGCTTACCTAACCAACGATTACGTCCTGCTTTACCAATGTTAATTAATTCATGTTGTTCGTTTCCTACTTGGCCAATAGATGCACGGCATTCAGCAAGAATCATTCTTACTTCTCCAGAAGTTAAACGTACTAGTACGTATTTTCCTTCTTTACCAAGCACTTGTGCGCTTGTACCAGCAGAGCGAACTAATTGTCCACCTTTACCTGGTTTTAATTCAATGTTGTGTATTACTGTACCAACAGGGATGTTCTTAAGTGGAAGTGTGTTACCTACTTTAATGTCAGCATCTGGTCCTGATGTTACAAACATATCAACAACTAAGTTTTTAGGAGCTAAGATATAACGCTTTTCTCCATCAACATAATTGATTAATGCAATGTTAGCAGAACGGTTTGGATCATACTCGATTGTAGCAACGCGTCCTGGAATGCCATCTTTGGTACGTTTAAAATCTATGATACGGTATTGACGCTTATGGCCGCCACCTTGATGACGTACAGTTAACTTACCTTGGTTATTACGGCCGCCTTTTCTCTTTACTGGAGCTAAAAGAGATTTTTCTGGAGTGCTAGTTGTGATTTCAGCAAAATCAGACGTAGTCATTCCGCGACGACCGTTGGAGGTAGGTTTGTATTTTTTAATCGCCATTCTATTTCCCTCCTCTTCTTAAAAGTTTCTTATGCTTCGAAGAATTCGATTTCTTTGCTTTTTACTGTTAATTTTACAATTGCTTTACGACGTTTATTTGTGTAACCACCGAATTTACCCATACGCTTAAATTTACCTTTATAGTTCATGATGTTAACCTTCTCAACCTCAACGCCAAAGATCTCTACAACAGCATCTTTAACTTGTGTCTTGTTAGCTCTAACATCCACTTCAAACGTATATTTTTTTTCAGCCATGAGGTCAGTAGAACGTTCAGTGATAACGGGGCGCTTAATGATATCGCGTGCATCCATTATGCTAATACCTCCTCTACTTTTTCAACCGCTGCTTTTGTCATGATTAACTTATCATGATTAACAACATCTAACACGTTAATTCCACTAGCTGTTACTACTGTAACACCCGGAATGTTGCGAGCAGAAAGTGCTACATTTTCATCTAAATCTGCAGTTACAATTAATGCTTTTCTAGCAACAGATAGACCGCTTAACAGGGTTTTGAAGTCCTTTGTTTTTGGGGTATCGATTGCAAGGATGTCTAACACTAAAACATTCTCTTCTAATACTTTAGAAGATAGTGCAGATTTAATTGCTAAACGACGCACCTTTTTCGGTAATTTATAGCTATAGCTGCGTGGTGTAGGACCGAATACAACCCCACCTCCGCGCCATTGTGGCGAACGAATTGACCCTTGACGAGCTCGTCCAGTTCCTTTTTGACGCCATGGTTTACGACCACCGCCGCGTACTTCAGAGCGAATTTTAGTTTTATGAGTTCCTTGACGTAAAGAAGCTCTTTGCATAATAATAGCTTCAAATAATACGTGTTCGTTAGGCTCAATACCAAAAACTGAATCATTAAGTTCGATTTCCCCAACTTGTGATCCGGTTTGGTTGAATAATGCTACTTTAGGCATTCCTTTGTTCCTCCTTTCTTAAAAAGTGACTAGTTCTTTATCGCACCTTTAATTTGTAGTAATGCTTTTTTAGATCCTGGAACATTGCCTTTGATTAAAAGCAAGTTACGTTCTGTATCAACCCTAACAATTTCAAGGTTTTGTACAGTGATTTGTTTTCCACCCATACGTCCAGGTAATTTCTTACCTTTAAATACACGGTTTGGAGCAACAGGTCCCATTGAACCTGGACGACGATGATAACGAGAACCGTGAGCCATCGGGCCGCGTGATTGTCCGTGGCGTTTAATAACACCTTGGAAACCTTTACCCTTTGAGATTCCTGTAACATCAACAATTTCGCCTACTGCGAAAATATCAACCTTGACTTCATGACCAACTTCAAAGCTTTCTAAGTCATCTCCGCGAAATTCGCGTATGAAGCGCTTAGGAGCAGTATTTGCTTTTGCAACGTGACCCTTTTCTGGTTTGTTAGCTAGCTTTTCACGCTTATCTTCAAAACCAACTTGAGTCGCAACATAACCGTCGCTATCAACTGATTTCTTTTGAAGAACTACGTTCGGAGCTACCGTCACTACAGTCACAGGGATTAAATCGCCATTTTCAGCGAATACTTGAGTCATACCAATTTTTCTTCCTAAGATTCCTTTAGTCATTAAAGTCACACCTCCTAAATAAATTAGTTATTTACACTCTTAAAGTTTAATTTCAATATCTACACCTGACGGTAAATCTAAACGCATTAACGCATCAACAGTTTGTGGTGTTGGGTTAATGATATCGATTAGACGCTTATGTGTCCGCTGCTCGAATTGCTCACGCGAATCCTTGTATTTATGAACCGCACGTAAAACCGTATAAATCGTTTTTTCTGTTGGTAACGGAATCGGACCAGAAACTGCCGCACCTGAACGTTTTGCTGTTTCAACGATTTTTTCTGCTGATTGATCAAGAATTCTGTGATCGTACGCTTTTAAGCGGATACGAATTTTTTGTTTTGCCATTATTTTCCCTCCCTTATTCGCCTATTTTTAAAATAGACATTCTCAGTGAAAATTTCCCACACACTCGCCATGGCAAAGCGGCCGGGTGTGTCAGCAACCTTTCACTTCATCGCAGTCAAAGACCAACATTGTCTATTATACAGAAACTAAAGATTAAATGCAACATAATATTACAATCGACTCTGTTCTGCACACTTTTAACATTATAACGGCTCATATC
>JAIMAD010000152.1 GCA_023512145.1 Bacillus sp. (in: firmicutes)
GTTTTCCATAGAGACAATTGGGGTAAAGGTTTTGGTACTGAATGTGTTGCTTTAATGAGTGATTTCGCCTTTGAATCCCTTAATCTTCACAAGCTCCATGCTAGTGTTGTTGATGCAAATATTGGCTCTGCTCGGATCCTAGAAAAAAATGGGTATTTGGTAGAGGGAAATTTAAGAGACCACTTTTGTATAGATGAAAAATATTATAACGCACTACTATTTGGAAAAATTCAAGCAAAAAAAGATTAATCTTCAAATGAATGCTTTGTCAGTCTTCCACCTGTCTCTCAAGCAATATTATCAGTGATTTAGGTAATCAAGATTGAATAAATATGAAACAAGATATTTACACCAGAAAGTCATAATTAATAAATTACTCTAGTAAAATACTACACGTTATGGCAACTTTTGGCGAATTATTAAATTCCTAAAGATTTTACAATAAAGTGAATAATAAAAACAGTCTATTTCGGAAAGGGGAGGCATTATATAATGGTGCTGCTATTAATCGTTCAATTAGGACTCATTTTGTTGTTTTTGATTATTGGATGGGCAATCTTGAAGAAAAAAGACTATTGGCTGCTTTCGGGTTTTGCAAATCGACCAAAGGAAGAACAGCTTCAGCTGATTGAAAATGGATATCCACAACGATCGGGAAAATTATTAATTACAACTGCTGTGGGAATGTTTATATTGCTTCCTTTGATTTTCACCCCGTTTAAGTATACATTAGAGGTTCAATTTGGCTTCATGATTGTCTTTCTTTTGACCGGTTATATTTATCTTTCGAAGTATGAAATTCTTAAAAAAAGAAAGCGGAGCTACATCCTCTCCACTACACTTTTTATCGTGATTATGGGGTTTACCGGTATTATCATGTACATTGGTTATCAGGACTATCAGCTTGTTACGAGACAGGATTTTTTTGAAATAACGGGAGTGTATGGAAATGTTTGGTCATATGAAGAGGTGAAGCGAGTTGAGCTTTTGGAGGAAATGCCAAAGGTAACCGTCAGGCAGAACGGTTTCGGGCTCTCCACTATGGCGAAAGGGAAATTTAAGGTAAAAGAATACGGTAGCAGCCTCCTATTTATCAGAAAAGATAGCGCACCTTACATATATATTGAAACAGATAATAAAAAGATCTTTATCAACGCCAAAACGCCGGAACAAACAAAAGAATGGTACAACGAACTTAAAGCAATAAGTGAGGAATAACATGTTTGCAAGTACTGAGTAAGTTAAGTGACAGTTGTAATTTTTTTAATAAACATAATAAGTTTAAGTATCAATTGGTAGGTTAAGCTCACGCTTTACACCCGTTATATGTCCGTATAAATTGCCTGACTTGGATGTTAGTGTAAAGGAACATCTTATAGAGAAAGTAGATCTTTTGTTGAATAACATAATAAAAGATTAGTGGGTGCCTGTCATAACCCGAGAATTGTATATTTCTATCGAAACTAAAAAGAGTGCCAGCATTATCTACCAAATTGATGATAGCCATGCACTCTTTTTATTTTTAGGAACTCCATAGGGACGGATGGTTTTAAATGAGGTAAGTGCGGTCCACAAGAACCGCGAATGAGAACCTTGCACTGAAGAAGATATATTCATTAGAAAAAAATGGAAAGCCGCTTCTACAAAAGTTCTGAACCCTATGTTAATTGTAAATCCTGAAGCCACAGTAGCAGCCTAGGCTTTGCCGCTTTGTGTGATGATATTGGAGAGTTATACCAGTGATAAGTTGGTTTTACTATTCTGTCCCAAAACATACACTCATCTAAGAAAGGGATTCAATTTATACATAAAGGAGAGGGGAAAATGAACTTTGAGATGCAAAAAGCAATTATGCTTGCTGAACAAATAAATGGTTTTATTCAATATGTCCAAAGAAATTATAAAACTAATACCAGCCTTTATTCAAATAAAAATAAAATCTATCAAATAAAACTTTGGATGGAGGATTTTCAGTTTCAAATACTAGCCGATGAGCTCATCAGAATAAATCAGTTTTCTTGGGACGAAAAGTACACGTATTATCTAGTTGACCAATTTCGAAAGGGAATCACCATCATCGACGAATACGTATCCAATAACTACAATGACTTATTCCTTTTTACGGCTAGACTATATACCTTAAAGAATCTTAGTCAATTATTACAAAAGTGAAGAGTGTTGACGATTATTTGCTTTATCCAGGTATATAGTGGATGACCATTGGCGTGTTAATTTACTTGCAAAAAAATAATCGGTGTGATATATTTCTTTTTGTGAATTAGATGACTAAATTCCTCAATTGGTCAAATGGCGAAAAGTGGGGTGTAAGAGGTGGCGGTTGATAGAAGACAATTAATAGTTGATGCTGCTACAAAATCCTTTTCTTTATTCGGGTATAAAGCAACAACAATGGATCAAGTTGCAAAGTTAGCTAATGTCGGCAAGGGGACGATTTATACATTCTTTAAAAATAAGGAAGAATTATTTGATGACATTATAAACACACTGTTAAAAGATATGAAGGATGTAGCGGAACAAGCAATAAACAAACAAACTTCCTTTCATGAAAATGCAAATCGGGTGTTATTCGATCTTCTTGACTTTCGAAAATCACATCAATTAACGATTAAACTTTTTCAAGAAGAAAGGGATATGGGCACCCAAGCAGTTGTTGAAGTTATACAGCGGGTAGAGCAAGTCATAATTAATTATATGAAAGAGATTATTCAAGAAGCCATTGATCGTAAGGAAATTAAACAATGTGATCCTGAAATAACTGCCTTTGTCATGTTAAAGCTTTATGTTTCATTAATTTTTGATTGGGAACGAAGTCATAAACCACTTGATAAAGAAGAAATTTCGAAGCTTTTTGAACTATACCTTTTTAATGGCTTATCAAATTAAATAGAAATCAAAAATAAAGGGTTCTCTTACATCCAATTAGAGTGCCCTTACTATTTGAACCAGTATGACCGTTTGAATAATATGGTCAACTATACCAAGGAGGCTTAAGTCGATGAAAGGTTCGTCTTTTTTAGCAGAAGTAAAAAATATCTTATCGAACCGTAAAATTCTTATTCCGATTTTAGCCGTGGCATTTGTTCCGGTATTATATGCAGGAATGTTTTTATGGGCGTTTTTGGATCCATATGAAAATATGGCAGATTTACCTGTAGCAATTGTGAATCAGGATACAGGTGCAGAATTTGAAGGAGACCATCTGCAGCTTGGAAAAGAGCTTGTGGAAAATCTTAAAGATAGTGATTCATTTAAGTTTAGTACAGTTTCAAAGGAAGATGGATATAAAGGACTCGAAGAGGAAGAATATTACATTTTAATCGAAATTTCAGAAAACTTCTCAACAAACGCTACAACCTTACTTGATGACCAACCAGAAAAGTTAGAAATTAACTATGTTCCAAATGAAGGATCAAACTTTCTTTCAGGTCAAATAGGTGAAACGGCAATGAAAGAAATAAAAGCTGTACTATCGAAAGAAATTACAGCAACATATGCTGAAACAATGTTTGATAAGGTAACCAAAATGGCGGATGGCTTAGGTCAGGCAAGTGATGGTGCTGGCCAATTGAATGGTGGTGCGGCCGAACTTACTGATGGATCAAAGGCATTAAACGATAATCTTGAAGTTTTAGCCTCTAAATCAATTGAATTTAACGAAGGAATTCAAAAAGCTTCTAAAGGTACAAATGATTTAGCTGCAGGTACTGATCAAGTAAAAGCTGGCCTAGGTGAGATTAATTCAAAACTTCCAGCACTTATTAGTGGTACTCAATCAGCACAAGCAGGCGTTGAACAAATGAAGAATGCGCTACCTAAGAAGATTGCAGACGGAATTACCGAGCAATTAGATGGAAGTGTCGATCAATTAAATACAGGTGTCGATAAATTCGAAGCAAAACTTGGTGAGGGCCTCACATCGGGATTAACTGCTGGTATCGCATCTGGTATGTCAGAGGAATTAGCGAACCAATTAATGAATAAACAAGCTGCACAAATGCAGGAATTAGCTAAAACATTATTGGAGAATGGTATTCCGGCAGAGACTGTGCAACAAATTGCCGTAGATGCACAACAAAATGCCCCGACAAAGGATGAATTACAACAACAGTTACAGCAACAACTTACATCAAAATTAAAGCCGCAAATCAAGCAAGGAATAGATTCCGGCTTTAATCAGGGCTTCACAGAATTCAAGACACAGCTTAATCATCAATTACTAGGTTCAACAATCGGCCTAGAAGACCAGCTTAAAACACAAACTTCTCCAGTGTTTAACCAATTAATTGCTGGTATAGAAGAAATAAATAAGGGTCAATTTGGATTACAACAAGGCATTAACCAATTATACACTGGCTCTCTTGACTTAAACAATGGTGCAAATGATTTAACATCTGGTATTGGTCAGCTAACAGATGGTGCTGGAAAAATCCAAGATGGTACTAGCCAACTTGCAGACGGATCAAAAGAATTAGCTGATGGGACAGTCAAATTGAAAGATGGTTCCAGTGAATTAGCTAATAAATTAGCTGAAGGAGCGAAGGAGGCAAGTTCAGTTAAGGCTGATGATGACACATATGACATGATGGGTGAACCCGTTACAATCAAAAAGCATGAAATCAATAAAGTACCAAACTATGGTACAGGATTTGCACCATATTTCATATCCCTTGGGTTATTTGTAGGTGCACTACTTATTTCAATTGTATTTCCACTGAGAGAACCGGCAGTAAGGCCGAAAAATGCACTTCACTGGTTTTTTAGTAAATTTGGTGTAATTGCTGTAGTTGGAATTATTCAGGCTATATTAGTAGACGTTATTTTACTTGTCGGATTGAAAATTGAAGTAGCAAGTGTTCCAATGTTTTTCATTACTTCACTCCTTACTAGCTTTGTGTTTATGGCACTTATTCAAATGCTTGTTACGATGATGGGTGACCCTGGTCGTTTTATTGCAATTGTTATTCTTATCTTGCAATTAACAACGAGTGCAGGAACATTCCCACTCGAATTAATTCCAAAAGCATTACAACCAATTAATGCATTATTACCAATGACATACTCTGTTCAATCATTTAAGGCTGTTATTTCAAGTGGTGATTTTGCCAATATGTGGCACAACAATTTAATCTTATTAGCCTATTTGGTAGGGTTCATGCTGGTGACATTGGGTTACCTTACTATAAAAATCAAATCGTATAGCGATTTGCTAGTAAGCCGTAATGTCGAAGAAGCTGCATAGGAAAATGACGTATAAATTCTTCACCTTTAAGGTGACTGGTGTGCCCCTTTTGTTCGATGTAAAATTCATTTCTAGTTCGTATTGATTTATAAGTTAATTAATTTATCAATTATCAAGAGGTGATACTCTACTGTTAAATGTAAATTTGATTATATATTTTACATTTAATGAGTGATATTATTTCCCAATAGAAAAAGTATGTCCTTTCGTGAATTGTTTGGTTTGGCGATTAAACAATACCACAAAAAGAGCATACTTTTTTTGTTTTTAGAAATAAGCCATCACAGAGAGATTTCGTTCGTCTTGTGGTCGGGCACTAACTCTTTAACAATATGAGGATCATCCCTGTGAATTCTTAAAAAGGAAAAGCGATTTGGTTTTCACCTCTATCAACCAATAAATTTGAACATGTTTACATCCTTGACCTTAACCACAATCAGTATACTTTTTTTTGTATTGTGGGTTAAAAACACAATATTCGAGGTAATAATCCTTTTCTTTCAACGATAAACTATGGTAGGTTTAAAAAATAAACGGCATGAGTTTTTTCATAATGATAATTTGGGGGTTATAAAATGTGGGAATGGTTTGTCAGTCTTTCACCTGTCTCTCAAGCAATATTAGGGACGTTATTTACATGGGGAATGACTGCTCTTGGAGCTGCAATGGTTTTCACAACCAAAAATGTAAATCAAAAATTTTTGGATAGCATGTTAGGGTTTGCTGCAGGGGTAATGATTGCAGCCAGCTTTTGGTCTTTACTATTACCCGCGCTTGAAATGGCAGAGGGTGGTTCCACTCCAAATTGGTTACCGGTTGCAGTAGGCTTTCTTTTGGGAGGTGCTTTCTTATTAGTCGTTGATAAGATCCTGCCACATTTACATCCTGCTCAACCGATAGAAAAAGCAGAAGGAATTCATCCTTTGAAAAAGAAGAGAAGTACATTACTAGTTCTAGCAATTACCATACATAATATTCCTGAAGGGTTAGCCGTAGGGGTTGCCTTTGGGGCAGTCGCTGCAGGATTTCCTTCAGCATCTTTATCTGGGGCACTTGCATTAGCAATTGGAATTGGGATTCAAAACTTTCCAGAGGGTCTTGCTGTGTCCATGCCGCTGAGACGTGATGGAATGTCGCGAACTAGAAGTTTTATGTATGGTCAATCTTCAGGATTAGTTGAACCTATTGCTGCAATAATTGGGGCTTTAGCCGTAGTATTCATTGAACCACTTCTCCCTTATGCACTTAGCTTTGCTGCCGGAGCTATGATATTTGTTGTTGCCGAAGAAGTTATTCCAGGTTCACAAGAAAATGGAAACACGGATATAGCATCAATTAGTTTAATGATTGGATTTACGATTATGATGATTCTAGATGTTGCATTAGGCTAGAGTCTCTTAATTTCAGGTAAATTGATCCCAGACATTGGGGTCATATCTCTAGTTTCCTGGAAAAACAGAAAAATTGGAACGAACATTTATTGTACAAGTTATCTTAAGCACCTAATGAAATGCTCTAATAAAGTCAAACAAAAAGACTCTGAATTTCTCACAGAGTCTTTTGTAATTCCTTAAGAATTTACTGTTGAATACCCTTCAAATCCTAATCTGCTTTTTGTCCAAGGACTTCTTCAAAACGATCCTGTTCAAAGCCTAGAATAACCTCTTTACCGTTCTCATCCTCAACGACAGTTGCAGGTGTAGCAGAGGCACCAAGTTCAGCAATTTCATCGAGGAAGGTAGGATTTTCTCTGATATTTCTTTCTTCAAAATCAATCCCGTTTTCTTTCAACCAAAGCTTCACTTCTGTACAAGGTCGACATCCTTCTTGTGTATAAACAACTACTTTACGCATCGTATCGCTCCTTCATTCATTTAGAACCATTTTATTCTATTCTCTAAATAAAGTCTCCTTGGAGGATCTAAAGGATTCAGTGATACTATACAAATTTGCAACTTCCTCAACTAATGAATATCTCTCCCTTTTCATGTATAGTTAACGTACAATATAATAAAACAAAACGAACAGTAACGGCTTTGTTATATGAAGTGGGGGAATTTCTATGAGAAGAATTATTTTATCGACAGAAAGTGGTGCGGATTTACCAGGAGAATTAGCTGTCAAATATCATGTTCAGGTGGTTCCGATGCACGTCATCATGGATGGGCACGATTATTTAGATGGTTCGTTACCCGTAGAGGATATTTATAACTATTATGAGCGGACAAAAAAAATACCTTCTACCACCTCCACAAATGCCCATGAATATCATGAATTTTTCACGAAGATTAAATTTGATTTTCCTGATTGCATCATCGTCCATATTGGTTATACATCAAAGGCATCTTCTTCCTTCCAAAATGCGATAATCGCATCAGAAGAATTGGATGATATTTTTCTAATTGATGCTTTGAACGTGACAGGTGGATTAACTGCTATTGTGATGTATGCAGTTACTTTGTTAGAGAATGAACCTACGATTGAACCTGTTCGCTTAGTTGAGAAAATTGAATCAAAGGTTCCTAAATCAAGACTGGCTTTCGTTCCTGGAAGCTTAGAATTTTTAAGAGCAGGTGGGCGAGTAAGTAATCTGGCATATCTCGGAGGGGCTTTGTTAAAAATTAAACCACGGATTGAACTAATTGAAGGAAATCTTATTTCAACAAAAAAATACCGTGGGAAAATTGATGTAGTTGCAGAAAAACTTATCTCGGATTATTTAGAACAATATGATATTGACCGAGAACTACTTTTTCTCCTTTACTCCATCGGACTTGATGAGGGGATCAAACAGCGGATGGCTGGGATTGCAAAGGAAGCTGGCTTCAAAAATGTAAAATTGATTCAAGCCGGCGCGATGATCTCTACTCATGCAGGACCTGGAGGATTTGGGATTGCTGGTTTAGAAGTTTAATAAGATTTTGTCAAAAATGGATGAATTAATATATTCGAAAAATCTTCTGTGGAAAAAACCATGGAGGATTTTTCCACTTACTTAAAAATCAAGCATTCTTATTTTATAAACAATAACATCAATGTAGGCTTTTTTACATACTATATTTTGGGGGTGAAAAAATGCCAAGAGTTAAATACCGAAGTTCAGACGTTGACTTAATGGCAAGGATGATGAGAGCGGAAGCCGAAGGTGAAGGAAAACAAGGAATGTTATATGTTGGAAATGTAATTGTAAATCGTCTCAAAGCAAATTGTTTAGACTTTAACGATTTAAGAGAAATTAGAGATGTCATTTTTCAAGTACAAGGAGGAAATTATTCTTTTGAAGCTGTTCAAAAAGGGAATGTATTTTATCAAAGAGCTAGATCAGCTGAAAAAAGATTAGCAAAACAGAATTTGGATTATTGGAGAGAACACCCAGGGAAATATGCACTTTGGTATTTTAATCCATATGGTCCATGTCCTCCAACATGGTACAATCAACCTTTAGCTGGTCAATTTAAACAGCATTGTTATTATGAACCAATAGCTGATACATGTGATAGTGTTTATATCGGAAGTTAAGATTTCTCTTTTTTTCAAGCGTTGTTTTGGTGTATTTTTATTTCACGAAATAAAAAGAACATCCCTGTTTAAAATGTACCCTAAAGATTAGACACTTTGAAAAAAGGACTACTCTTTAGGGTACATTTATAATGAAGCCAAGAACACCCGTGACTTCAGTCGTGGGTGTTCTTGGCTTTCTTTTTTTGCAGAAAGAATGGTTAGTAAATGACAAACAAATGTTCGTTTTGGTAAATATAGATAGGATGGGTAGGTTAATAAACTGAAAACAGGAGAAGAAAAAAAATATCGAACGTATCAAGTTTAGTTAATTATATCCTTATTTCGAGGAATTGTGTTTGAACAGTACTAACTTGTCCAATACAGCAAATTTCTACATTAGACAGGTTTTCACAGAACTGAAAATTATTAAAAGCTTCAACCGTTACAAAAAGAAGTGTTGGAAACCATCTATCAAAACATGCGGGGATTTACAGTGATGTTTATTCTCATTATTCATAAAAATAAATAAGGAGAATAAACATTAAGATACTGTGGTTATCCTTTACTGGGAGGAAAAAATATGAATGATGTC
>JAIMAD010000153.1 GCA_023512145.1 Bacillus sp. (in: firmicutes)
AAGTGGTACTCCCAATAACTTATTACCATTTATTTCTCAAGTTGCAATAGGTGAATTAAAGGAACTTAGCGTATTCGGGGACAGCTATCCTACTAAAGATGGGACGGGTGTCAGAGATTATATTCATGTTGTAGATCTTGCCTGGGGACATTTAAAAGCGTTGGAAAGAATGTCAAAGACAACTGGATTGGAAACCTATAATCTTGGGACAGGAAAGGGTTATAGTGTATTAGAAATTATTGAGGCTTTTCAAAAAGCATCCGGTGTAGAAGTTGCTTTTAAAATAATAGAACCCCGACCAGGAGACGTAGCAACCTGCTATGCTGATCCAACAAAAGCAAAAATAGAACTGGGATGGGTTGCAGAAAAACGGATTGAAGAAATGTGCGAAGACGCTTGGAGGTGGCAAGTAAAGAATCCAAACGGATATGATAATGAAAATTCACCATTACTAGACATTCCCCGCTTAATAAACAATGAGCGGGGGATTTTTATTTAGCTATATTACTGTGAAATTACGAGGTGTAATATGTCTTGCATTAAAATAATTGACACTAAATTCCAATGGGATGAGGTCATAAAAAATTTTCGTGATATTGATAGTTACTACTCTTTTGAATACGGAAAAATATTTGCCGAAATAGAAAAAGGAAAAATACTTGCTGCTTATTTTGAAAAAAACACAACTAGAATTTTTTATCCCTTTATTAGAAGACAAGTACCATATGGGGAAAAGGGAATGTATGATATTGTAACTCCCTACGGGTATGGAGGTCCTTTAATAGAAGGAGGTTACACACCATTAAGGGAATTTTATATACAGTTTGGTAATTACTGTAAACAAAATAGAATAATAACTGAAACAATAAGGTTTCATCCGTTATACGGAAATCATGAACTTTGTAAAGAGATTCTAGATGTGCAGTATATTAGACAGCCAACTTCAGTAAACTTAACGGTTCCACTAGAAGAAATACGCAATAATTATTCAACAATGAACAAACGGAATATAAAAAAAGCAAAAAGGAATTCCCTTTCATGTTTTGTTGCAGAGAAAAGTTTAGAAAATATCCAGAAATTTAACAAAATGTATAAAGAAACAATGGATCGGAATAATGCAGGAAGCTATTACTATTTTAATGAGAGTTATTTTATGGATCAAATGAAGGATACAAGTATAAGTAAAACCTTTTTATTATTTACAAAATATAATGACCAAATCATTGCAGGGGTGATGGTAATTATTGGACAGAGCTACTCACATTACCACCTTGGTGCTTCTGATACTAGCTTTCTAGAGCTTAAACCGAACAATCTATTATTTGATTATATGATTGAATTCTGTAAATCGATGGGGTCATTAGAACTTCACTTAGGGGGGGGATACCAAGAGAATGATGGGCTATTTAAATTTAAAACATCATTTAGTAACAATAACAATTACCAATATTATATCGGAAAGAAGATTCATAACACAGCAATCTATAAAACAATAATGGAAAAATTAATGGAAGATAATGAGATAGATAAGGATTATTTTCCTGCATATAGAGGTCGAATCAAAAGAAAAGTAGTCATTATATGAAGCACCTTAATAGAGGAGGGCGTAGTTTGCTACCTATTACAAGTAGAAAGAAGAGAATTTATCTATCTCCGCCACATTTGTGTGGTAACGAGCAGAAATATATTACGGAAGCTTTTGAAACAAATTGGATCGCACCTCTTGGACCTAATGTTGATGCTTTTGAAATAGAAGTAGCAAATTATGTAGGAGTAAATGAAGCCGTAGCGGTAAGTTCAGGAACAGCAGCGATTCATTTGGCTCTTTCTTTAATAGGAGTAAAAAAAGGAGACAAAGTTTTTTGTTCAAGCCTAACGTTTGTTGCAAGCGCTAATCCGATTCTTTATCAAGGCGGGGAACGGGTTTTTATTGATTCAGAACCAGAAACCTGGAATATGTCTCCGCAAGCTCTTTCAGAAGCTTTTAAAGATGCAGAACGTCTAGGGGATATACCTAAAGCAGTCATAGTGGTGAATCTTTATGGTCAGAGTGCAAAAATGGATGAGCTTCTTTCCATTTGTAATAAATATGATGTACCAATTATTGAGGACGCTGCTGAATCACTCGGATCGGTTTATAATGGAAGGGCAAGTGGAACGTTTGGAAAATACGGTGTATATTCTTTTAATGGCAATAAAATCATTACAACTTCAGGGGGAGGAATGCTTATATCGAATGACCATGAGTCTTTAAAAAGAGCCCGATTTTTAGCAACACAAGCAAGGGATCCTGCTCCTCACTATCAGCATAGTGAAATCGGGTATAATTATCGAATGAGTAATATATTGGCTGGAGTGGGCAGGTCTCAATTAGAAGTTTTAGATGAAAGAGTGAAAGCAAGAAGAGTAATATTTTCACATTACACGCAAGAACTATCCCATATTCCTGGAATTTCATTTATGCCAGAGTTAGTAAATACTAAATCCAACCGCTGGTTAACCACATTAACCATTGATGAAAAAGTTACGGGAATCTCTGTAAAAACAATACTAGAATCATTTAGTAAAGAAAATATTGAAGCACGTCACGTTTGGAAACCGCTTCATATGCAGCCACTGTTTAAAAATACTAAATATTATCCTCACAATCTTAACGAAAATATTTCCGAGCAATTGTTTGCTAGTGGAATCTGTTTACCATCTGGATCGAATATGACTGTGAATGACCAAATGATTGTAATAAACTGTCTTAAAAACACCTTAGCTGTAAGGCGAGAAATTAAGCAAAGTAATTACCAAAAATTATCCTCACGAAACTTAATCTCCGATGTGATGCCTTTATTTCTTATAAACTTAAAAAAAGAGGTATAAATGAATGATTGGAAAAAACATTTATCAAATACGAAAAAAAAGGGGATATACATTATCTGAACTGGCTGCAAGAGCAGGAATATCCAAGTCCTATTTAAGTAATATTGAAAGAGAGCTAAATCAAAATCCTTCCATTCAAGTTTTGGGGAAAATCGCAATGGTTTTGGATGTTGATTTCAAAACTTTGCTTGGTCCTGAAGCGGAAATAAATACAGAAACGAAACAAATAATAGAAAGTGAATGGCTTGATTTTGTTAAAGAATTAAAAGATTCAGGAATTGATAAAAAACAGATTCCTGAATATAGGGCATTGATTGAATTTATTAAATGGCAAAATGAAAAAGAATTAAATAAATAGATAGTGGACTCTGTTCTAGTATGAAGGGGGTTATCATGTTAAATAAAGTAAGTATTGTCGTTCCTATATATAAGGTTGAAAAATATATTCATAAATGTGTGGATAGTATCTTAAATCAAACATACTCGAATTTAGAGATAATTTTAGTGGATGATGGATCTCCTGATAAATGTGGGGAAATAATTGATGAATATCTGAAAAAGGATAACCGGATAAAAGTAGTCCATAAAGAAAATGGTGGGTTATCGGATGCAAGGAATATTGGAGTGCAATCTATTACTGGAGAATATACACTTTTTGTTGACAGTGATGATTGGATAGAAAATAAAATGATTGAAGAAATGATAAAAATAAGTCAATGCTATAAAGCTGATGTGGTACAATCGGCTTTTTATTATGCCTATGAAGATTATCTGGTTTTTGACAGAAGAAATGATTCGAAAGAAGCTTTTCCTGAGATATTAGATAATCCTACATTAATGCATGAGTTAGTGGTAAACCAAAGAGTTAAAAACTTTGCATGGGGAAAGCTCTATAAATCAGAAATAATCAAGGATATTCCATTTGAAAAAGGGGTGCTGTTTGAAGATGTATTTTGGGCACATAAAATTATGCACAGAGTTAGTACTTACGTAATCATTCATCAACCACTTTATTACTATTATCAAAGAAGTAACAGTATCGTAGCCACGTACACTCCCAGGAACTTAGATATTATTAAGGGATTAAAACAAAGACATACATTTCTTGAAGAGTATTATGAAGATTTACTAGGAGAGTCATATAAAGTTATTTTAAGAACAAGCTTAATCCATTATCATTTACTATTTATTAACAGAAAAAAAGACAAAGGTGGATTATATAAGAAAGAAATACAATCCTATATTAAAAATCATGGCAAGGAATTAATGAAATCTGTAGAAGATGATCAACAATTAAGGTACCAATTGTTTTTGTTCAGAATCCATCCGTCTCTAAATATGTTGTTTCTTTTAATAAGGAAACTTTTAAGAATGATTAAGATAATCCCACAACCTCTTGGCTTAGAACGTGTAAATCGGTAAAGGGGGAGTTAATTATAAAAATTAAAAAACTTCTATTCAGGATAAAATCTTACTTAATTTCACAAACAATAAATATATTTAATTTTATTCCCATTAAGAATAATAAAATATTTATGTTTAGTTATTATGGAAGTCAGTATGGATGCAATCCAAAATATATAACTGAATACATTCTTAGTCATTACTCTCAAGATAAATTTGATATCGTTTGGGCATTTAACGACCCAGAATCGAAGAAGACTATAACTGGCTTTAGAAAAGTAAAAACAATGTCCTTGAAGTACTTCTATGAATTATGGACATCCAAAATTATTATTACCAACTTTAGGACAACGGATTTGTTTGTGAAAAGGAAAAATCAATACTACATCCAAACCTGGCATAGTTCTTTACGGTTAAAACAAATAGAAAAAGATGCTGAAGTAACCCTTCCAAAACAATACGTTGAGATGGCAAAAAAGGATTCCCAAAAATGTGATCTTTTATTATCCGGATGTAAATTTAGCACAACAATTTTTAAAAGAGCATTTTGGTTTGAAGGGGAAATCCTTGAATATGGTACACCCAGAAACGATATTTTTTTCAAAGATCATTCTGTAAAGAGGCAAAAAATATTTACAGAGTTAACTATTCCTACAAATTATAAGATTATTTTGTATGCCCCAACATTTAGAAAAGACAAGAACTTGGATGTATATAAATTAAACTACGATGAAATTTTGGGGAGTTTGGAAAAAAAATTCGGAAGCAAATGGATATTTTTAGTTAAATTACATCCACACATGATTTCCGAAACAAATCAATTTGTATATGGTGACAATGTTTTGGATGTAACTTCTTATGATGATATTCAGGAACTGTTAAATATAACAGATGTTTTGATATCTGATTATTCATCACTAATGTTTGATTTTGCTATTACAAAGCGGCCATGCTTCCTTTATGTACCTGACCTCGATGAATACATTAAAAATGAAAGAAACTTGTATTTTGATGTACTGGAATTACCTTTTATAAGTGCAACAAGCAAAATAGATCTTTTAGAAAAAATAAATGAATTTAGCTATGACGAATATAACGATAGATTAAGAGAATTTTTAACCGGCATTGAAACCTTTGAAGACGGTAATGCAAGTCAAAAATTATTAGATCATATTAATGAAGTTTGTTTTGGAAAGAAAAGGAGTAGGAGTGAGGTTTATGAAACGATTTAAAATCGGGTACACCACGGGGGTTTTCGATTTATTCCATGTAGGGCACCTCAATATATTAAAAAAGGCAAAAGAACAATGTGAATTTCTTATCGTTGGAGTTAGTACCGATGAGTTGGTAATGGAGTATAAGAATAAACTACCAGTAATTTCTTATCTTGATAGAAGGGCAATAATCGAAGGAATTAAATATGTTGATAAAGTGGTTCCACAAACCAATAGAGATAAGTTTTTGGCATGGATAGACCTGAATTTCAACGTTATGTTTGTAGGAGATGATTGGAAAGGATCGTCTCTTTTTAATGAAGTTGAAACGAAGTTTAATACAGTGGGAGTTCACATCGTATATTTTCCATATACTTCGGGTGTATCATCGACAATAGTTAAGCAGAAAATCAAATTATAGGAATGGAACGAAAATTTATGAACCCAGAAATAAGTATAGTTGTACCCGTGTTTAATTTGGAGCCCTACCTTGAGGACTGTGTTAAAAGTATTCTTGCACAAACTTTTACAAATTATGAAGTTATTCTTGTTAATGACGGGTCAACAGATAAAAGCGGTACTATTTGTGATGAATTTGCAAATAAACATAATAGCGTTAAGGTAATACATCAACAATATGGTGGTGTAAGTGCTGCAAGGAATACTGGGATTAATAGTGCACTGGGGAATTATTTGGGCTTCGTAGATGGTGATGATCGGATTGAAGCAGATATGTATATGAATCTATACAACCTATGCATTGAAACAAAAAGTGACATAGCTGTTAGCAAGCTTGGAAGAGAAATTAACGGAAAATTAATTAATAATAATCAAGAACAGTTTATTAAAGAAATGGATCATATTGAAGCATTAAGGGAACTTTTTAAGGGTAATTTATACAGATTTTCATTATGTAATAAGCTGTTCAAAAGGAGTTGTTTTGAAAATATTCAATTCCCGTTAGGAAGGATTCATGAAGATTTATCTATTACCTATAGGTTGTTTGTTAATGCAGACAAAACAATTTATACAAATAATATTGGGTACATCTATATCAAGCGGGAGAATAGCATATTAACATCAAGATTTAATGAAAAACGATTGGATGCCTTTATAGGCTGGGATGAGATCATAACATTTATGAATAAGAAATATATACAATTGTCAGATGAGGTAATCTCAAGTTTTGGTTACTGGTGTGTAGATTATGTTTATTATATTTTGAACCAAGTTGAAAACAAGGAAGAGAGAGACCAATTATTGAAGAGCATTCAACGTGGAGTCGGCAAATATTATAAGGAAATTATGATTAATCACCCATTTTCTTTAAAATACAAATATATTATTACATTGCTAAAGTATAACATTAACCTTTTGTTACTGACACACACTATGAAAAGGCTTATTTCAAAATTTTAGATTAAATGTAAGAGGGGTATTAGTATTATATGATGAAGAGGTGGCATAGATTTGAAAAAAAGGATCTTAGTATGTGCCTATTTTGCGAGAAACATAGGAGATGACCTTTTTTTAAAAATACTGTTTGATCGATACTCCAATATACAGTGGGATTTATTAACTGCAAATAGAAATTATAAAAAAATATTTAGTGATTATGAAAATGTTAATATTGTCTATACCTATAGAAGCATCAATTTAGGGAAACATTCATTTAATTTATTTTTCAAATTAAATGATTTTCTCTTACATTATAGAAAATATGATGCAATGGTAAATATAGGTGGATCTATATTCATGCAAGGATCAGCATGGAAGATGAAATTAAATGAAAGAGAGTATTTAGTTAACCAGTTTAAAAAAATGAATAAAAAAGCATTTATCATTGGTGCAAATTTTGGACCATATAAGGATAATGAATTTTTAAATGAGAATAAGGAATTATTCACTAAATATGATGATATCTGTTTTAGAGAATCTTTTTCATATAATATTTTTAAAGATTTTAACAACGTCAGATTAGCACCTGATGTTGTTTTTAATTTAGCAATAAAAAAACATGAAAATAGAGAAAAAAGCGTTGGCTTTTCCATTATAGATTTAGAGAAAAGAGATGGTTTGAAGGAATTTTATCATAAATATAATGACAAGATGATTCAACTTGTAAAAGAATATATAGATCTTGGATATAAAACCAAATTATTTTCCTTTTGTGATAATGAGGGAGATTTAAATGTCATCAGTCAGATTGTAAGCCAACTTAACGATAATTATAAAAGTCGTATAGATGTTATTAATTATGAAGGAAATATAAACCGTTTTTTAAATGAATTTAATTCTTGTGAATTAATTGTGGGCACAAGGTTTCATTCCATCATTTTAGCCCTTATATCTAAACAAAATGTATTTCCGATAATATACAGTGATAAAACCTATAACGTACTTAAGGATTTAAGGCTTGAAGAAAACAGCTGCTATATCAAGGACATACAAAATCTTAATGCCGAGAATGTATTAGCCGTTGCTAGTAACAACAGAATTGAAGGCAAAAAAGTGTTTTACGAAGCAAAAAATCAATTTGAAAAATTAGATTTGTTCATTAGATAACTTGCGATTTGCAAGAAAGAAGTTTTGAAAGTGAAGTGAAAGTTTAGAAATGAAAAAGAAAATGCTATTTGTAATAGATTCGTTAGATTGTGCAGGGGCTGAAAAGAGCCTTGTTACTCTGTTGTCCTTGTTAGATTATACCAAGTACAGTGTAGATTTAATGTTATTTGGTCATGGAGGTATTCTTCAACCATTGGTTCCAAAAGAAGTAAATATAAGAAAACCATTAGAATATACAAATTTTTCAAATATGAGTCTTAGAAAATCAATTATTAGTTCTGTAAGAAAAGCTGAATTTAGGTTTTTGTCCTCAAGGATTAAATTTTCATTGAAGATACGAAAAAAGAAATGTAGCAATGTTCAAAAAGCGAGATTATTTTGGGGAAATGTTTCAAATGTCATTGAAACAAATCCAGAAGAGTATGATATTGCTATAAGCTATGCCCAAGGTGTCCCAACGTTCTATGTTGCTGAAAAAGTAAAAGCGAAGAAAAAATATGCATGGGTAAACGTTAGCTATCGATTAAATGATGAAGAAAAGGAATTCCAACAAAAATACTACGATGAATTTAATAAGATAATTGCGGTCTCAGACTCAACCAAGGATATATTTTTAGAAACCTTTCCTCGATACCTTGACCGGATTGAAGTGATTTACGATATAAATAATCCAGAATTAATTTGGAGTATGGCCAAAATTGGTAATGGTTTCAATGATGATTTTAAAGGAGTTAGGATCCTAACAATTGGGAGACTTGCTCACCAAAAAGGGTATGATGTAGCACTAGCAGCATGCAAACAATTGAAGGAGACAGGTTTAAATTTCAGATGGTATGCATTAGGAAAAGGGCCACTAAAAAAAGAAATAGAGGAATATATTAATGTAAATGGATTATCTAATCATTTTATTCTGTTAGGAGTTAAAGCGAATCCATATCCTTTTATTAAAAATAGTGATTTGTATGTACAAACGTCAAGGTTTGAAGGGTTCGGCTTAGCGATTGCAGAAGCACGTATGCTCAATATTCCAGTCGTCACAACAGAGTTTGATGCTGTGTATAATCAAATGATAAACAGAAAAAATGGGTTGGTTGTTAAAATGGATTCAGACTCAGTTTGTGAGGGGATTATTAGCATGATAAGGGATAAAGACTTACGGGAAGAGATTGTTCAGTACTTACAAGCTGAGAAAAAGGGGAATATTGAGGAAGTTGAAAAGATTTATCAACTTATAAGTTGATAAATCTTTTCAACTTCCTCAATATTCCCC
>JAIMAD010000154.1 GCA_023512145.1 Bacillus sp. (in: firmicutes)
GGGAAATTCTTCGTGAATTCCTTTGAGATCTCTATTATTCTTTGATATTTTTCAGCTTTCATTAGAGCATTAACAGCATAGCTGTAATATTCAGATGCTCTCTTCTGATTAATTTTTATTAGTTTTAAATAACCATCAACTGCTTTATCAATTTCACCCAATTTTTCAGCAGAAAGAGAGTAGGTATAGTTTGCATCAATATCATCGGGAAATTTTTCGAGGACCTTTTGAGCTGATTCCATGGCTTCTTTGAATCTTTCAGATGTTCTATAAATAACAGAAAGTCTTGAGTATCCTCTGTATGCGTACTCTGGTTTAGTGGAGATATAATTTTATTTTCAAGTGTTGAAAACGATAAAATATTAGTAAAGTCGCTAAATCCGACAACAGGGGAACAAACAAACCTTATCACCCCTTTCTTTGATTACGATAATCCAATTACCTATTTGGCCGTTAACCCAAAAGATACTAATCAAATCGCCTTTACAACGTATAAAAATGATGTATATGAATCTATTGATGGTGGGAAAAATTGGAGCAACATTCTTAAAAATGGAACTAAAGAGCAGAAGTAAGTCTTCAGCTCTTTTAGTATTTTTTATTCAACTTTTTTTCTTCCGTTCCTTTTCGGCACGATAAAATTCATGAAACATTTTCATAAGAGCCCGCTTTTCAATTCTGGATACATAGCTCCTTGAGATGCCTAATTCTTTGGCAATCTCTCGCTGTGTTTTTTCTTTTTTTAGGTCAAGTCCAAATCGTCCGATGATAACCTCTTTTTCTCGCTTATCGAGCACTTCAATATATTTTCTTATTTTCTCTAGCTCCATGTTAAGCTGAATGGTATCAATCACATCTTCAGATTCAGATTTAAGCACATCGATTAGTGATATTTCATTGCCTTCTTTATCTTGGCCAATTGGATCATGTAGGGAAACATCCTTCTTTGTTTTCTTGAGCGCCCTTAAATGCATGAGGATTTCATTCTCTATACATCGTGCCGCATATGTGGCTAGCTTTGTACCCTTACCCTCTGAGTAGCTTTCGATTGCTTTGATTAAACCGATTGTTCCAATTGAGATTAAATCCTCTGAATCCTCCCCAGTGTTTTCAAATTTTTTAACTATATGCGCGACCAATCTTAAATTGTGTTCAATTAACATATTTCGCGCATGTGAATCCCCTTCTGCCATTAATCGTAAGTATTTTCGTTCTTCTGCAGCAGATAGGGGTTGAGGAAAGGCGTTGTTTTTTACGTAGGAAACAAGAAATAGAAATTCCTTCATTAAATATCCGAGAGCTGTTAAGATACCAGACATCCACATCCACCCCAGTGGTTTTAGACGATAGTCTATTATTAATTCCTATGAGAGAAATGAAGAAATGTGTCTGTCCATATTAATTAATTTAAGAATAAAGGCACGATTATTATTTCGAAGAATAAGAAAAACATCAACCCATAAAGGTCGATGCACTAGTGTACTTCTCTATACTTTACTAAGTTTAAACGTACTAACCATTAGGAAAGAGAGAATGATGATAATAAAGATAAATATTTGTGAGGGGATATAAGGGATAGCTAGAAAACTTAAGGTAACCAAACATCCTGCAGCTGTTATTGGTAAGCCGGTAAAATATCCATTGCTTTCAGTAACATTGAAACGTGCTAGTCTAAAAGCACCACAGGCAATGTAGAATACCGTAAAAAATGAGCCCGGTCCGCCAAATTCATGTAAAATTCCTTGGTATAGTAATAGTGCAGGTGCCACTCCAAATGATATAATATCACTCATGGAATCCAATTGTTTGCCTAGTTCTGATTCGATATTAAACTTTCTTGCAACCATTCCGTCAAATCTGTCTGCTAATGCAGCAATAAATATGAGCAGCAGACTTAAATTTAAATTTCCATGAAGTCCCAACACAATTGCGAATCCACCCAATGACAAATTTGTTAAGGTGATAACATTGGCTGTTTGCGCTTTCAACTTTTTCACTGAGTGATCTAATACGTCTAATAAAAACATTTCTCTTCACCACTCCTTTTTTACGGCCAGAAGGGAATCAATTTTCTGAGTTTATTCTATTTTATTTAATTCTATTCGTTTTATGTCAATTCGTAAAGAGTACTTTTACACTATTTGGGGGTAGTTCAATGAAACAAGATATTTATCGTCTCATGATTGAGTTAACAAATGGAAGGTGGACATCAGGGATTTTAAGGAGGTTTGCCCGTGCTCGAGTCAGTCGTTTCGTTGTGCCATCCTTTGCCAAAATCTATCATCTGAACCAAGATGAAATGGAGAAAGGCTTGTCTGAATATCCCACCCTTCATGATTTGTTTGTAAGGAGATTAAAAAAAGATGCGCGGGGAATCGATGAAAGTCCTGATTCTGTTGTCAGTCCCGTTGACGCCGTCATTGAGGATGTAGGGCAGATTAAAGATTCAAGTGACATCATCGTAAAAGGAAAAACGTATTCCATTGAAGAGATGCTAGGAGACCCGCAGCTTTTAACAAAGTATCTAAATGGTACATACATGATTCTTTATTTAAGCCCTAGCCATTATCATCGCATTCATAGTCCTGTCGATGGAATAGTGACAAAGCAGTGGACTCTTGGCTCGAAATCATATCCAGTCAATAAATGGGGGCTGAAATACGGGGTTAGAACACTTGCAAAAAATTACCGTGTGATGACGGAAGTCAAAACGGATTATGGACATGTGGTCATTGTTAAGGTTGGTGCGATGTTTGTAAATTCAATCGAAACGACGCACAAGGGGTCAAAAGTAGAAAAGGGTGGTGAAATTGCCTATTTTAGTTTCGGTTCTACCGTGGTCTTGTTGTTCGAAAAGAATAGTTTTCAAATCGATTCTGGCCTACATACTCCAAAAGAAATCAAGGTTGGGGAAAAGTTAGGGTCCTATGTTTTGACTAAGTAAAGTCGGTGGAAGTTACTTGACTAGTGACGGTGCTATACAAAAAGAAAAGCCCTCAGAGGGCAATAGATAATTACGAAGGTATTTTTATTGTATTGTATAAGGAACGTCGGTGAATTTCGGACTCAATAAGCCCAATAAAATCGGGGTGTAGTTTTAATTCTCTTGCTTTAAAATAGGATTCAATTAATAATTCATCTGACAGTTTACGCATGTCAGAATCCACCTCCAATGGAAAGATAAGTGTTCTATAGGAAAAAAATAAACATATAATGGTAAGTTCAATTGCTGTACCCTAAATCTACCAAATTTATTCTAATAGAACAATCCTTTAAGTTATCCACAGCTCTTGGTGGATATCTTGTGAATAATTTGTTTATAAAGTGAGGGAAAGTGAACGATGCATTGGGTATAATGTTAATAACTTTATCCACAGGTTTCGGAAAAGTAGGTATTTGTCGAAAAGTTTTCTTTTTTTTTATGTTAATCCTGTCATATTTTTAGAAATTGATGAACAATAAGTATTGTAAAATCTTTTATCCTTTGAAACCTTGGTTGAAATTGGTTATGATGGTACAAGAAAAGTGAATCAAGACAGAAGTTTTCTTGATATTTTAGAATTTAATGAGGTGTAAGTTTAGTGTTGAAAAATCTTTTACCGGATGAACATGTTAAAAGCATTCTCAATATATCACCAGAACAGTTGAAAGCAAGAGGGGTTAAGGGTATAATTACTGATTTGGATAATACTCTAGTGGAATGGGATCGCCCGCAGGCCACTCCGCAATTGATTCAATGGTTTGAGGAAATAAAAAAACAAGATATCCTCATTACAATCGTTTCTAATAATAATGAAGGACGGGTTAAGACCTTTTCAGCCCCACTGAAAATCCCGTTTATTTTTAGAGCGAGAAAGCCAATGGTATTGGCCTTTCATAGAGCCGCTAAACAAATGGGAATTAAAAGAGAAGAAGCAGTTGTGATTGGGGATCAATTATTAACGGATATACTGGGAGGAAACCGGGGAGGTTTTCATACTATATTAGTCGTCCCAATTGTAAAAACGGACGGATTTTTTACAAAATTTAATCGCTTAGCTGAAAGAAGATTATTAAATTGGTTTCGAAAAAAAGGTATGCTTCAATGGGAGGATTAATCTGTGAGTGAACAACAACATAAATGCATGGGCTGCGGCGTGATAGTTCAAACTGAAAACCAAGAAGAATTAGGATATGCACCCTCATCGGCATTGGAAAAGGAAATTATTATTTGCCAACGTTGTTTTCGTCTTAAACATTACAATGAAGTTCAAGATGTCAATTTAACCGACGATGATTTTTTGAAAATATTAAATGAAATGGGAAAGTCTGATGCCTTGATTGTCATGATAGTCGATATTTTTGATTTTAATGGTAGTTGGCTTCCAGGTTTACACCGATTTGTCGGGGATAACAAAGTACTCCTTGTTGGAAATAAGGTAGATTTATTGCCAAAATCCGTGAAACAAGGCAAATTAATTCATTGGATGAAGCATGAGGCGAAGCAGCTTGGGTTAAGAGCAGCAGAAGTATTCCTAGTCAGTGCTGAAAAAGGCTTGTACATAGCTGAAACGGCTGCAGCCATTGATAGAATGCGTAATGGAAAAGACGTCTATGTGGTAGGGTGTACAAATGTTGGGAAATCGACGTTTATCAATCGAATCATTAAAGAGGTAACAGGAGAGGCGGACATTATTACCACCTCCCATTTTCCAGGAACTACTTTGGATATTATTAAAATTCCACTTGAAGATGGAAAATCATTAATTGATTCGCCTGGGATTATCAACCACCATCAAATGGCGCACTTTGTTGATAAACGGGATTTAAAGATGATTACCCCTAAAAAGGAAATCAAACCAAGGGTGTTTCAATTAAACGAAGGACAAACTTTGTTTTTTGGTGGCTTGGCCCGCTTCGATTATATTAGCGGCGGCAAAAGAGCCTTTGTTTGTTATGTTTCCAATGAAATGAATATTCATCGGACGAAAACAGAAAATGCAAATGAGCTTTATGAAAAGCATGTAGGCGAAATGCTGACACCACCAAGGCAAGAGCACCTTGAGTCATTTCCAGAGTTGGTGAAACAGGAATTTATCGTAAGAGAAGCAAAAATGGATATTGTTTTTTCAGGACTTGGCTGGATAACAGTAAACGACCCGGGTGCAGTAATAGCTGCGTACGTCCCTAAAGGTGTGCAGGCATTAATCCGAAAATCGTTAATATAATCATCTATTTTAGAATGATGGGGAATTGTTGACCCAATTCGTGGGGGGAAACTAATGAAAAAGTTATTTGCTGTCTTGGGAAATCCTATTGAGCACACGATGTCTCCGGTCATGCATAATGATTTATTTTCTTTTTATCAAATTGATGCCGACTATCTCCCGTTCCGAGTGAAGGCTGAAGATTTAGAAGTGGCAGTTAAAGGTTTAAGGGCACTTGGTGTTGGTGGATTTAATGTAACAATCCCACATAAAAGTAACGTTATTCCCTATTTGGATGGAGTAGATGAATTAGCATCATCGATCGGCGCCGTTAATACGGTTGTCAATGTTGGTGGCAACCTAATAGGTTATAATACGGATGGTCCTGGTTTTTTAAAAGGATTAACTGACTATGTTCCAACTCTTGCGGGTCTACGGGTGTTAATTATTGGCTCGGGTGGAGCAGCCAGGGCAATCTATTTTACTTTAGCTAAGGAAAAACCACTCATAGTTGATATTGCCAATCGTACGTTAAACAAGGCGCAACGTCTTATCGAGGATTGCCCCTATCCCATTTCGTCTACTGCTTATCCTATGGACATGGCCAGTCAATCTAGCGGGGATTATGATTTAATCATTCAAACGACGATGATTGGAATGTCTCCCAATATAAATGAACAGCCATTAAATTTAGACAATTTACGTAAACAGACAATGGTATGTGATATCATATACAATCCGCTTGAAACACAATTTTTACGAAAAGCAAGAGAAAAAAAAGCAAGCACACAAAATGGATTAGATATGTTTGTTTATCAGGGTGCACTCGCGTTTGAAAAGTGGACAGGAATATGCCCAGATGTACAAAGAATGAGAAATAGTGTGTTATTACAGCTAGGAGGCAAATGATGTTAACAGGAAAACAAAAAGGTTTTTTACGAACCAAAGCCCACCACTTAGATTCTATTTTTCAAGTAGGAAAAGGTGGCGTTAACGACAATATGATTAAACAAATGGTGGATGCTCTTGAAGCAAGAGAACTTATTAAAGTGAGCATTTTGCAAAATTGTGAAGAGGATAAGACGGTAGTTGCTCAGCAAATTTCAAAAGGTGCTGGCGCGGATATTGTTCAAATCATCGGTAATACTCTTGTCCTATATAAGGAATCTGTTGAAAAGAAAAGAATCCAACTTCCATAAATCTAGAACATTAAGGAGGCAGTGTCATGAAGAAGGTTGGGATATTGGGTGGAACCTTTGACCCACCACATTATGGACATCTTCTGATTGCAAATGAGGTGTTATCCTCACTACACCTTGATGAAATTTGGTTTATGCCAAACCATGAGCCACCACATAAAAAAAAAGTGGATTCGGTCAAAGATGAGGAGCGTCTGCATATGCTTGAGTTAGCAATCCAAGGCAATGATGCTTTTAGGATTGAAACCATCGAGCTAAAAAGACAAGGGCCTTCATATACAGACGAAACAATGAAAATGATTAATGACCATTATACAGGCCATCAATTTTTCTTCATTATTGGAGCAGATATGATCGAATATTTACCGAAGTGGCATAATATAGAGGAACTCGTGAAAAGCGTCCAATTTGTTGGCGTAAAAAGGTCGACTTATAGCCATCAAACCGACTACCCTATCCTTTATGTTGACGTGCCGACAATAGATGTTTCCTCAAGTATGATTAGGGAAAGAATGAAAAATGGAAAGACGGTACGTTATTTAGTTCCAGGTCCTGTCATCCGTTATATCAAGGAGAAGCAATTATATGGAACGAATTGAGGCTTTAAAGCTTGTTAAGACCCAATTAACAGACCATCGTTATCAGCACACCTTAGGCGTGATGGAGACGGCTCTTACACTGGCTAAGCAGTATGGTGCAGATGAACAAAAAGCAGAAACAGCTGCCATTTTTCATGATTATGCAAAATTTCGTCCGAAAGATGAAATGAAAAAAATTATTGTGGCTCAAGGATTTCCAGAGGAGTTGCTCCAATTTAATGCCGAATTATGGCATGCACCTGTAGGCGCCTACCTTGTGGAAAAGGAAGCAGGTATCACAGACCCTGAAGTCTTGGCTGCGATCCGTTATCATACGTCGGGTAGGACTGGAATGTCCCTCCTTGAAAAGGTCATCTATTTAGCAGATTATATTGAACCAGGACGTCAGTTTCCAGGTGTCGATATAGTAAGAGAAATAGCCAAAGAAAATTTGGATAAAGCGCTAATTAAAGCCCTCCAAAATACAATTCTTTTTTTACTGAAAAAGAATCAAATGATATACCCGGATACATTTTTTACGTACAATGAGCTTATTAAAACATTGGAGGATTGTTAATGGATAATCTAGAACTATTAAATATTGCAGTAAAAGCGGCGGATGACAAACGGGCGGAAGATATACTCGCCCTAAATATGAAAGGGATTTCTTTAATAGCAGATTACTTTATTATTTGTCATGGGAATTCGGATAAACAAGTACAGGCGATTGCAAGGGAAATGAAAGATAAGGCCCAAGAACATGGTATCATTGTCAATAAAATGGAAGGATTCGATGAAGCAAGATGGATCCTAATTGATTTAGGTGATGTTGTTGCCCACGTTTTCCATCGTGACGAAAGAAGCTATTACAATTTGGAACGGTTATGGGGAGATGCACCACTAGAAGATATTCACAGTCAACTTAGTTCATGAGTTATCAGCAATTCGCTTACCTTTATGACGAACTAATGAAGCACGCACCATATGACTTGTGGGTCACGTTTGTCAAAGAGAGGCTAGTAAAATATAACGGTGCTGTGGGCACCCCCCGCTTGCTTGATTTGGCTTGTGGAACTGGTGAGCTATCCATCCGTTTTTCCAAAGCAGGTTTTCAAGTAACGGGTGTTGACCTTTCTGAGGATATGCTGGCGGTTGCACAGGCGAAAGCTGAGGATTTTGGGGTGAGGATTCCATTCTTTCAGCAAAATATGGCTGATTTAGAAGGTCAGGGACAATTTGATGCGATTGTGATTTTTTGTGATTCGTTAAATTACCTGGAAACCGAAGAAGAAGTAGTTGCTACCTTTTCTGAGGTCATTGAACATCTGAATGATGATGGGTTGTTCTTTTTCGATGTCCACTCCGTCTCTAAACTAGCAGAGGGTTTCATTAATCAAACCTTTGCTATTTGCGAGGAACAGGTATCCTATATTTGGAATAGCTTCCCTGGTGAACTACCAAATAGTGTGGAACACGAGTTAAGTTTTTTTGTCTTGGATGAACGGACAGGGAAGTATGACCGGATTGATGAACTTCATTTTCAAAGGACCTATTCTGTTGAGCAGTACTCATCTTGGTTAACAGAAATTGGCTTTGAGTTGCTTGAGGTCTGCGCTGATTTCGAAGATGGTGAACCGCAAACACATTCAGAACGAATCTTTTTTGTTGCTAGAAAAAAGAAGCGTAGTACACCCACAAATTAATTTATCATTTCGAGACATTACCTCGTACTAGACAATTAGAAAAAGCCATCTTTTAAAAAAAAGGTGGCTTTTATTTAAAAAATTAGCAGGAATTTGTCAAATAAAAGAGAATTAATTATTTAGGAATTGCATCTCTACTTTTTCAATATCCTCTTTGAACTTTGCGTTTGTCGCTTGTAGTAAGTGCTCAAACACGTCTCCAAGCTCGTCATCCAGTACCTTTATTCCTTCACCGGTTATGCCACCCTTTACACAAACCCTTTCTATTAGTGACGGTAAGGTATAATGCCCTTGCTTTAACAATTCACCAAGACCGACAATCATTTCACTAGCCATAATTGTTGCTGACTCTTCATTAATTCCCGATTCTCTTACCGCTGCTTGTATGAAACGCTGAATGAGATAGCTGAAAAAAGCTGGGCCACAGCTTACAATATCAGAGGAAACCCTCGTTATTTTTTCATCGATTTGAACTGGAACAGAAATCTTCGAAGCTAATTTCTCAACTGTTACCCTCCATTGGTCAGTGCAATTTTTCCCATAGGTAATCAATGATACTCCAGATAAAGCCCGATTAGTGATACTTGGGATAACCCTGACCACAGAACAGGATACCAAATTTTCAATTTGGCTGGTACGGATAGGACT
>JAIMAD010000155.1 GCA_023512145.1 Bacillus sp. (in: firmicutes)
GTCATTTGTATATTGGGCAAAAAATTCAAATCCCTGGTCTGCCAGAACCCAGTACGATACCGTATTCCATTCAAATATCGGTAGGGAAAAGAAGACTTACATTATACAATAATGGTAAATTTGTGAAAATTTACCCGATTGCAGTAGGGAAAATGCTGACAAATACACCAATAGGGGATTATGTTATTGTAAATCGACAGATAAATCCAGGTGGACCATATGGCGTTATGTGGCTTTCCCTTTCAAAACAAGGCTATGGGATTCACGGCACGAACGATCCAAGTTCAATTGGAAAAGCTGTTTCGAAGGGCTGTGTCCGAATGTATAACCGTGATGTATTGCAACTCGCCCAATTGGTACCAAATGGAACGAGGGTTAGTATTCGCCCTTAGGTTCAGAGGGAAGTGGATAGTTCAAGTGGATCGAACCATCTATTTTTTAATGTAGTCAAAAAAGTCCAACCTTCAAATCTAGAAGGTTGGACTTTTTCATTGTATAGGAAATTACAAATAATTTAGTGTGGATAACTTTGAATAGTTATCTGAATCCAGCGCAAGCAGCCCGTTCTCCTATTGTACTTCGCTCTCCTCCCTACGATAAGTCAATACCTGAATCGCTTGTGCTCTTTCGTGTTTCCTTTATCTTAGTCGGAGCGGGAAAGTCCCGACGTGAGCGCTAATCGGGCGCTTGTGCCTTTGGTTCTTTATTTATAGATTACGATTGAGCCAACAGATTTGTCTTTTGATTGTGCGTTAACACGGACCTTAAGTCCCAGATTTCCAAGGTTTCGACCCGCATCAGGCATAAATGTATTCATGAAAGAGTTTTTGTCATCAAATAGTGATACAGCTTCCTGGCTAGGAAAGTTTATAGAGTAAGTCGGATAATTAATGTTTAATCCAGATGTAGGATTTAATCCGAATGCAGCATCGGCGACTTGAAAACGAGAAATTGCTTCAGCACCGGTGCTTAATTTTATACTCTTTCCAAGGTGTGCATCAACAACACCTAGGAAACCATCTCCTGGGTGATCTCCAGTCCAGTTATCAGTATAGCTGTCGTCTACATACCAGACTACTAAACCACCATCATAGCTCATTAAAGAATTTCCTCGTTTAATGTGGGCAAGACCTGAGTCAACACCTTGATGGTTCCGCCATTCGAGTAAATAGTAATGATCTGTACGTTTAGTTCCATCCATTAGTGTGAAACCATTTAATGTAAATGGTGATGGTGTACTTTCAGCTCCATCATCAACTAATGTTTGACCATCGGCAACAACTTTGATGTTATCTGCAAAGAATCCAACATACGAGGTGCCCCAATCTGTTGCATAACGAAGGCGAAGTTTAATATTCTGACCTTTATACTCTGATAAGTCAAAAGATTGTTCCTGCCATTCACCATTAGTAGTTCCGGTGAAACCTGGCATAGAGTTCAAGATTGTTGGATAACCTTCATCTACTACATCTGAACGGGTATTGCTGTTTCCTAATGATGTCCAAGTAGCCCCATTGTCAGTTGAAACCTGAACAAAGGCAAAGTCCCACTGCGGTTCAATATCATACCATGCATCAAATGTTAGAGTAGCAGCAGTTTTCCCTGTTAAATCAACGTCTGTCACCATATTTGAATCCATTTCATCTGCTTGACCACCCCAATATTCAAAGCTCCCTGTAGCAGGTGTGTTAACAGGAGTTTTCTTTCCAGGTAAGTTTATCCGTACAGCTTGGTTGTTTTTACCAAGTGGGGAATTTGCTTGATCAAGTAAGAATTGCGTTCCTTTTTTGGAAACTTTATCCCACTCAACAACCGTTGGTGCTGTCCATTTTCCACCGAGTGTAGCTTGGAAGTATTGCTTAGCAAAAGGAGAGAAGCCTGTAGGTTCTGCACCAGGTATTTTACCAGCCCATGAACCACTTGCCATAATTGACCAATACTCAATTGCCTCACCAGCACCAGAATAAATCGTATCGTATTCGTCTGGAAGACCTAAGTCATGTCCATATTCGTGAGCGAATACGCCAGTTGATCCGTCTTCTGGCATGACTGTATAGTCATAGAATCCTGGCTTTCCAATTCCTAATCCATCTAGATCATAAAAAACAGCTGAACGGTGAGACCAAATCGAGTTGTCACCGAGTGAGCCGCCACCAGCTTCCTGACCCATACCAGAGTGGATAATCTGGAGGTGGTCAACTAAACCATCTGGCTCCCAGAAGTTTCCGTCCCCATCTAAATCATGGGAATCTTCCAAATCATAGTCTTCTAGCGGAACACCAGCAGCTATTGCTGCTTTATAAGCATCTTTCACTAATTGGCTTGACCCGCCCGGTTTTACGTTGTCATGACCTCCAGAGGTCATGTCTGCTCCATAATACGCTGCAGTGCCTGGTACTGGTAACCAACCAAAGGCTTGTCCTTCAATCGTATACGTACCACCCGATTGTTCTTCATAAAATTGCTTTTGAGAAACCTGATCTTCTCCATTAGGGCCTTTATATGTACCCTCATTTCCAAAAATCATGGCTTCAAAATGCTCAGTATTATAATCTGTATAAAAGTTATTAGTTTCATTTGAACTAATATTATTGTGAGCGAAATCTGAGTACTCGACCATTAAAGTTAGTAGTTTACCCTTCTTTTGCACACCTGGAGAAGTTCCCTCTTGTACAGGATCCGGGTTCCCCTTTAACTGCCCATATTTGTTGCCATTGCCTTTTAATAGACCATTATTGAAATCTTTAAATATTTTCTGCTTGGCTGAATCAGCAGCCTTTACCTTTGCAGCTAAGGGATCAGATTCTTTTGCTTTATCCTGTTTCCCTTTTAATTCTAAGTAACTATGTAATGCCTTTTGTTGTTGAGCAGCTGATGCATCTTTGGGGATGACACCACGTTTAATAAGGGATTCTAGCAATTTGTCTTCATTTACTATAGATAAATCTAGTGAACCATAAGAATGAGAGACCGAAGTTGGACTTTTTTGTTGGACTCCATTCGATGTACCAGCAAAATTGCTGGGAAAACCTGTAAATAATGTACTTGCAAGTACTACGGTTGAAAGCCCCGTTTTTAATAGTTTATTCAATAAAACTCCCCCTTAAAAAATTTTGGCAACATATTAATAATATTTAGAATGTTGGGACAAATCAATAGGAAATTTTCCTTATATTCTGATAATTAAAATGAATCAATAGGAAATTCGACTTATTATCCGGCGGAAATTCTGTTATTTTTTAAGTATTTTATCAAATCTTTGGGATTTTTTTATGATGAGCAAGTATAATTATAGGATACTTAATAAAAATAATAGTAGATTATATTAATAATATTTTAAAAAAAGAATACAGTTTCTAATTCAAGATATGATTCAATATATGTTTTAGTTTTTGACCTTTTCATAAATTACCAATAGAAACTCAACCTTGTATATACCCTGAGGTGTATAGCCAGTATTCCTTAGTTACGAGAAATCCAGAGCAACCGACTTAAATTCAATAACCAGCGACGAGGGGAGACTTATCTTTTGAAAAAGGTTTATATCATTCATGAAAACAGGGAATGGACCATTCATTTAACGAAGCGACTTGAGGAACTAGCAGTCCCCTATGAAGAATGGCATTTAGATAAAGGAAGCCTTGATTTATCGAAGGAACCGCCAGAAGGGATTTTTTATAACCGGATGAGTGCCTCCTCACATACGAGAGGGCACCGATATGCACCAGAATTTACTGCCCAGGTGCTTTCATGGCTTGAATCACATGGACGCAAGGTATTGAACGGTACACGTGCCCTTCAGCTTGAGGTCAGCAAGGTTGTCCAATACCTAGAACTAAATAAACATGGTATCCATACACCACGGACAATTGCTGCAGTGGGAAAGCGACAAATTTTGGAGGCTGCAAATGAATTTGTAGGTAAACCATTTATTACAAAACATAATCGTGCCGGTAAAGGGCTTGGTGTGCAGTTATTCAAATCCTCGGAGGCATTAGGTGCATATGTAGATGGTCCTATATTTGAAGAACCCGTTGATGGGATTACTTTAATTCAAGAGTACATACAAGCACCAGAAAATTTTATTACTCGCTGTGAATTTATTGGCGGAAAATTCGTCTACGCTGTAAAAGTGGATACCTCTGAAGGCTTCCAATTATGTCCAGCAGATGCATGCAAAATTGACGATTTTATCTGTCCTGTCAGCAAAGAGAATAAAGAAAAACAAAAATTTGAAATCATTGCTGATTTTTCAGATCCAATTCTTGAAAAATATGGTCAGTTACTCATAGCCAATCATATTCAAGTTGCTGGTATCGAATTTATCTGTAATACAGCAGGTGAACTGTATACATATGATATCAATACAAATACAAACTATAATAGTGATGCGGAAGCCAGGGGCGGTAAATTTGGCATGCTTGAGCTCGCGAAATATTTACAAGCTGAACTTACCCAAGTAACTGAATAACAACCGAAGACTAATAGCATCAAGAGTCCATTTTGTTTTTGTCATTTTATTTTTCTCCAATTTCCTTTGAAACAATTTATCTCGAAATAATAATAACCTAATTTGAAATAAAAATATGATAGTTTCCTTAATTGTGTCATTTTTTTTATGTTTATATTAATTTATTATTGGGTTTTTCCTCATACTACAGCTATAAGTATTTATGCATGGGAGAATTACTAAATGAAAAGAATCAACCGAAATAGTCTACCTTTTATGATTTTGTTTCTAATCCATTCAATTCTTCTCGGATTGATATTTACTAAAAATAAGAATCGAAAACAACTTTTCATTTTGTTGTTATCTAATATTGGCGTTGCCTACCTATTTGAGTTCTTTGTCTTAAACCTGCTTCATGCATATATTTATAAACCAAAAGTGGTAAAAAATAAGGTTTTTGATAATATCTTTGGAGCTGTTTTATCACAAGCGATTTTTGTCCCTTTTACCGCAGTGGTCCTAACAAGCTTAAGGTCAAAATGGCTAACGAAGATGGCCACAGCTACTTACTTTGTAGTAATTGAATTTCTCTTTTTATGGCTAGGAATATACAGACATAATTGGTGGAAAATAGTATATACCTATTTATTACTACCATTTTATTTTAAATGGAGTGACCTCTGGTATGATTACATGACTAAGAGAAATCCAATCGTTCGATGGGTTTCCTTGTTTTTAATGATCTTGGTAACGGAGACCAATTTAAACCTCCTTTTGGCCATTAGTCGTAAGGTTCGATTTGGATTTGGCAGATACCACTCATGGACCGAGCATTTTATTTTGGTTCCGTTGTATAGTATTGTATTATCATTATTTACCACCTTTTCTCTTAGTAAAGAAAATAATTTGTGTGCAAGGGTAAGAGTTATCCTATTTGAAGCAGTATTGAGTAAATTTTTGGAAAAGAAAAAGCTTTTAAAAAATAACTACCTATTGATCGAATCCCTTTTATTAAGGTTCCTAATGATTTTCATTTATGGGCAATACAAAGTGTTGTTATTTGGGGATAAAAATAAAGAAGCCTCAATTAAATAAATATATATAGATAAACATAGATTATTTTTTGGAGAGTGGTTGTATGAGGGAATTTCAGAACAAGGATTTGCAAATGGAACAAGAAAGAGTTTCTTCAGTTGTAACTGAAATTGATAAAAAGATAAATAAACTAAAGCAAAATGCTGGTATGGTAAGCTCGGAAGCCATCGAGATTCGAAAATCCTTTTGGGATGATGTTACAGTCAATTTCGATGAAGCGGATGATAAGGCAGAAACGGCAGCTAGTATTAAGCAGCAGGCTGAATTACTTTCAGAACGTGAGCGGACGCATAAACAGTTTGATAAACAGCTCAAAACGCTTTCAAAATTAAAGTATTCTCCTTACTTTGGCCGGATTGATTTTTTGGAAGAAGGGGAAACAAGAGCAGACAGAGTATATCTTGGGATTGCTTCGTTTATGGATGAACAAGATGAAAATTTTTTAATCTATGACTGGCGTGCACCCGTTTCAAGCCTTTATTATGACTACACTCCAGGAGCAGCCCAATATAAAACCCCTAATGGTACAATCACAGGGGAAATGAGCGTTAAGAGGCAATTTAATATTAAGGCTTCGGAAATTAAAGGAATGTTTGATACTGGTGTAACGATAGGGGATGAAATGCTTCAGGAGGTGCTTGGAAACAACGCAAGCACACAGATGAAAAGTATTGTCGCCACCATTCAACGCGAGCAAAACGAAATTATTAGGAATGAGCGGAGCAAAATACTTATCGTCCAGGGAGTAGCAGGAAGTGGTAAAACATCAGCTGCTCTGCAACGAGTTGCGTACTTGCTGTACCGTTATCGTGGAACATTAAATTCAGAAAACATCATGCTTTTTTCACCCAACCCCATGTTTAATAGTTATGTTGCAACCGTATTACCTGAACTTGGTGAAGAAAATATGCAGCAATCCACTTTTTTGCAATACTTAAATCAGAGAGTGGGAAAAGAATTTGATGTTGAGGATCCTTTTACGCAAATGGAGTATTTGCTTAGGGGAAATGATGGATATGAATATCATGCTCGGGTTGCCGGAATTCGTTATAAGGCAGGTCTTGATTATAAAAATAGTATCGATCAATATGCCCTTGGATTATCGAGTAGTAGTCTGATTTTTAGGGATATTGAATTTAGGGGAGAGGTGTTAATTTCTAAAAAGGAAATTAACGATTATTTTTATTCATTGGAAGAAAGTATTACGATTCCAAACCGTATGTTGCTTGTCAAGGAGTGGCTAGTAAAAAAATTAAGGGGAATGGTGAAACTAGAGCGCTCAAAAAGCTGGGTTGAGGAAGAAATCCAATTTCTTGAAAAAGAAGATTTTATGGAGGCATTCAAAATACAACAGGAAAAAGATCAAGTTAAACAAAATAGTTTTGATGATTTTGAGCAGGAACAGAAATTCCTCTCAGGGATGGTCGTAAAAGAAAAATTCAAGCCAATATTTGCACGTGTAAAAAGGTTACGTTTTATCGACATGCCCGGAGTATATCGTCAGTTTTTTGAAGATATTGAGAAAAGTAGAAAAGGGATCCCCGCAAATTGGGACCATATTTGCAGGCAGACAGTGGATAGACTAGACAATATGGAAATTCCTTATGAGGATGCCACACCATATGTGTATCTTCAAGATTTAATTGAAGGTCGAAAGTCGAATTCCGCCATTCGCCATATATTTATTGATGAAGCACAGGATTATTCACCATTACAGTTTGCATTTATCCAGAAACTATTTCCCTATAGCAAAATGACCATGCTAGGTGATATTAATCAAGCTATTTTTTCAGGTGCAACTGGAGGCGAAACCGTTTTATCTAATCTCGATAACATGGTGGGGGATGTAAAATCCATTGTTCTTACAAAAACGTATCGATCGACAAAAGAGATTGTTGCTTTTACAAGTGTATTGATTGAAGGCGGAGATACTATTGAGCCTTTTAACCGTACAGGCAGAAAACCAATCGTCAAATTGGCAAAAAACAATGAGTTAATTAGTCTGATTTTGGAAAAAATAAAGGAGTTTCAAAACGCTGGTCATGAAACAATAGCCGTAATCTGCAGAACCGCAGATCAGAGCAAAGGGGTCTATGCAGTACTTGAAAATGAGATTTCACTTCACTTAATTGAAAAAGGGACAATATCATACGAAACGGGTATTCTCGTCATACCTTCTTATCTTGCTAAGGGAATTGAATTCGATGCGGTGATTCTTTATGATACCTCGGAATACATTCGAGAAAGTGAACGTAAATTGTTTTATACCGTCTGTACACGAGCGATGCACGAACTTTACATGTTTGCGACAGCAGGGTTGAATCCTCTGCTGCAAACAGTACCAATGGACACCTATATCCTAGAAGAATCAAGTACTGAAGAGTAAATTAAAAAAGAGTCTGTATGATTCGTTATGCGAAAATATACCGTCTCTTTTTTTGTTGGAAAGAAAATAGGTTAAAAATATATTATTTTTCCCATTGCTTTTGGACTTGTTCAAAGGCAAGTTGTAATATTTCTTCGGTGGAGGTATCCCAATTAGTAAGGACATTTGTTAAATAGCTTTTTCCTTTAAATGTTACTGTTACATCTACTTGTACCATAAAATCTCTTTTCTCTACTACTCCTAATCTTCTTATTCACTTGTTGCTTTAACAAAAAATAAACAATATCATATTTTGAGCCATATACCGAGGTCATTATGACAATTTTCTTTGGAATTGGAAATTTATCGTAACTTTTTTGGTATAATGATTACATGAAATTGATGTGCAGGGAGTTAAAATGTTGATATATTTTGAAGAAATTAACCAAGAATCGCTTTATATTGCACTAGATATAATTAATTCAAACCCTGAATATAATCTTTTTGAAAACAACAAAGAGGCAAGAACACTTGCGGATATGAAAGGTGAGTTTTTAAATTCTATGTCAATTAGTGCTTTTATCAAACTTGATGACACATATATAGGAGTGATAGATTACTTGATAGAAAATCCAAAGGATCAATATCCTTGGCTTGGTCTCTTAATGGTTCATGGGAGTTACCAGGGATATGGTTTTGGAACACAGGCGTATACATTATATGAAAATGAAATGCTAAAGCGTGGTTTGGAATCTGTTAGAATTGGTGTCTTAAAAGAAAATACCAATGCACAGCACTTTTGGAAATCTTTAGGGTATATCTATTTTAAAACAGCCACAGCAAAGAATGGAAGTGGAATTTATTGTTATCAAAAAGAAATAATAAATATTACTCCTAAAACGTAGCTTTTAAACCTCGACAAACATGAATTCTTCGGCAAATAGCTGTACTTGATTTTTGTCAATATTGTTCTTCTTATGTAAGGATTCTGCGGTTACAAGATAGGCTTGAATAGAATTATTTCTCTTTAAATCGCGAATGGATACATCCCCATTCAATAATTGAATCGCTATTTCTCTGATGTCTGGATTCATTGAAGTTTGATATAGGAGAAAGGCAATACAAGTAACTTTGTCCACTACAAACACTCCTCATAAATCAAGATCGAACATATTTTTATTATTTCGACTCTATGCTACTTTTTCCCTGCTAATATTCTGAAAATTTTAAAAAAACATAAAAAAATGGTAGAATTGTAGGTAATTAATTCCAAAAATCATCGAGACCCTTAATCATACTACCTTTTATATTTGGTTAAGTTTCCAAGTAATACACAGATTAATAATAATTTCTGATACTCCAGATAAAAAGGCTTCTATTGTTCTGATA
>JAIMAD010000014.1 GCA_023512145.1 Bacillus sp. (in: firmicutes)
GGCAAGCAACGTATGGCTTAAGTGAAATTTACACAGAAAAAATCCAACATGCGAAGCTAATTGCCAATCCGGGATGCTACTCGACTGCAACAACACTCGGTCTTATTCCGATAGTTAAAACTGATTTCATTGATGAAAAATCAATTATTATTGACGCGAAATCGGGGCTTTCTGGTGCAGGAAGAGGTCTTTCACAAACAGCCCATTATGCAGAGATAAACGAAAATATTAAAGCATATAAGCTTGGTGCACACCAGCATATTCCAGAAATTGAGCAAGTTCTTCAAGATGAAAGACAAAGTCCAATTCATATCACATTTACTCCGCATTTGGTTCCAATGACAAGGGGAATTATGTGTACGATATACGTTACCTTAAAAGATAATTTTTCAACCGGTGAAGCTGTTCAATTGTATAAACATTTTTACGAAAACCATCCTTTCGTGAGAATTAGGTCCGAGGGGAATATACCATCAACAAAAGAGGTTCTCGGTTCAAATTATTGTGATATCGGCTTACACGTTGATAAAAGAACTAACCGGCTAACTATCATCTCTGTAATCGACAATTTAGTTAAAGGGGCCGCAGGTCAAGCGATACAAAATGTAAACTTGATGAACGGATGGGATGAGCGAACGGGGCTCACAGATATTCCGATGTATCCATAATATAAAAAATTAGTAAATTGCTAGTTAAATAGCTGTTCGAAGTGATATGGGAGATTTTGAAGGGGGATTTTTAATCGATGCAAGCAACATCAAGCAAAAAAATAGTTGTACTGGAAGATGAAAGTATAACGTTGGCGAAGGGGTATAGCGCGGGTGGAATGCATTGTGGGATAAAAAGAAAAAGGCTGGACCTGGGATATATATTTTCAGAGGTTCCCGCTACTGTTGCTGGTGTGTATACAACAAATATCTTTCAAGCAGCACCATTATTAGTTACACAGGAATGTATCGCGAAGGAAAATAAGCTTCAAGCAATCATTGTGAATTCAGGAAATGCGAATGCCTGCACAGGGGAGCAAGGGTTACTCGATGCCTTTGAGATGCAAAGCGATTTTGCGAATCAACTAGGAATTAAAAATCATCTTGTTGGCGTGACTTCAACAGGCGTAATAGGTGAACAAATGCCGATGGACCAAATAAAGGGTGGTATTAATCATATTCTTCAAAAAGAGCATGAGGATGTAACTAATTTTATGGAGGCAATCCTTACTACTGATACTTGTGTAAAGCACACAGCTGTCCAACTTAAAATAGATGGTAAAACGATTAGCATCGGCGGAGTATCTAAAGGTTCCGGAATGATTCATCCAAACATGGCAACGATGCTTGCGTTTGTTACAACAGATGCCTTTATTGGTCACGACGACTTACTATACGCACTCAAAGACGTAACCAACCAAACCTTCAATATGATTACCGTAGACGGAGACACGAGTACAAATGATATGGTGTTAGTTTTGGCGAATGGATTAGCAGGAAATGCCCAACTAACAAAAAGTCATCCGGACTGGGATACATTCAAAGAAGGTTTAAAAATAGTTTGCGAGTCACTTGCTAAAAAAATAGCTCGGGATGGCGAAGGGGCAACAAAACTTATTGAGGTTCAGGTAACAAATGCTAATAATATCGATGAAGCAAGAGCTGTGGGAAAGTCAATTATATCTTCTAATCTTGTAAAAACAGCAATATATGGAACGGACCCGAATTGGGGGAGAATTATTACCGCGATTGGTTATAGCCGGGTTCCAGTAGAACCTAATGCCTTAAAAGTTGCAATCGGACCATATCCTGTATTTAAAAAAGGCTTGCCTTGTCCAATTGTCGAAGAGGATGTTAAAGAGTATTTACAACAGGATACAATCAAAATTACAGTAAATTTAAACCAAGGTGATTATAGTGCAACCGCCTGGGGATGCGATTTAACGTATGACTATGTGAAAATCAATGCATCCTACCGTACTTAAAGGAGGACAAAGATGAAGTATATTGTCATTAAGTGTGGCGGAAGTGTGTTAGAAAACCTTCCAAGGTCATTTTATGAAGATGTCGTTAAAATGTATGACGCCGGTGTTTGGGTTCCAGTAATCGTCCATGGAGGTGGCCCGCTCATCAATCAATTATTAAAAAGCTTAAATGTTGATACCACTTTCATAAATGGTCTTAGAGTAACAAATCTTGAAATTCTAGATATCGTAGAAATGGTTTTAAGTGGCTCGGTCAATAAACAAATTGTCAGGAACATCACAGAGGTAGGGGGGAGTGCATTTGGAGTTAGTGGTGTTGATGGAAGTTTATTAAAAGCAAGGCCGACCTCAGATTCTAAAACATTGGGTTTTGTAGGTGAAGTAGTGGAGGTCAACAACTGTGTTATTGAAGGAATCATTGAACAAGGATATATTCCTGTCATTTCACCAATTGGCATTGATGCCAGTGGCCAAAGATACAACATTAACGGTGATATTGCAGCCTCTGCGATTGCAAAAGCATTGGGGGCGAATCTTTGCTTCATAAGTGATATTCCCGGACTATTAGTTGGCAAGAATGGTGCAAAAAAGAAACTTGATAAAGTTTCAAAGGCAACTATCGAAGAAATGATTAAGAGTCAAGAAATCTACGGTGGAATGATACCTAAAGTAAAAGCAGCGATTGATGGTCTTGTCCACAAAATTCCTGAAGTTGGTATCATCAATGGATTTGAGAAAAATAGCTTAATCGATTATACAAATGGTAAAAAAATAGGTACAAAAATTGTCTTAGAAGAGGTGATAGCGTAATGGAAACTACTAATTCCGTCTCTCTATCTTCGTCGGTGATGACAACATACAGTCGTTTTCCTATTACAGTAGTCAAAGGAAAAGGAAGCTATCTGTGGGACAATCAAGGAATTACCTATTTGGATTTTACTTCGGGTATTGCCACTTGTAACTTAGGCCATGTTCCAGAAGTGGTAAAAGAAAAACTGGATGAGCAATTGCAGAATCTCTGGCACTGCTCAAACCTCTACAACATTCCTAACCAGGTACAGCTTGCTGAGTTGCTTACTGCCAATAGCTGTGGTGATCAAGTCTTCTTTTGCAACAGTGGTGCTGAAGCAAATGAAGCGGCCATTAAGCTTGCTCGGAGATATGCTAACATTAGGCAAGGAAACGAATCACCAGTTATCGTAACCTTTCTACAATCTTTTCATGGCAGAACATTAGCCACTTTAACAGCTACTGGACAGGAAAAAATCCAGCAGGGGTTTTTACCTTTAGTGCCTGGATTTTGCTACTTGCCCTTCAACGATGAAGATGCACTAGAACAGCTCCATTCACTCAAACCCGCGGCAGTTCTCCTTGAACTTGTTCAAGGTGAAGGGGGGGTCATTCCCGCAAACCAAGACTGGGTGCAAAAACTAGTGGAAATTTGTAAGAAAATGGATATTCTCCTTATGGTCGATGAAATCCAAACGGGGATAGGTAGAACAGGCACTCTTTTTGCTTATGAACAGTATGGTATCAAACCGGATATCATCAGCATTGCCAAAGGTCTTGGCTCTGGTTTTCCAATTGGAGCCATTATTGCAAAGGAAGAAGTGGCAAAAGGCTTTGAACCGGGCAGTCATGGAAGTACATTTGGTGGAAACCCATTAGCTACAGCGGCAGGGTTAGCTACGGTGACACATATTCTAGATAGCGGTCTCTTAGGTCAAGTCAATGACATGTCATCTTACTTAGATAAACAGCTACTAAAACTCAAAGAAAAGTACTCGTTTATAAAAGAAATCCGCGGAATAGGGCTGCTAAAAGGAATGGTTGTCGAAACCAATGCCTTAGAAATTGTCCGAAAAGCAATCGATAACCAACTGCTGATTTTAACAGCAGGTCCGAATATTGTCCGGCTTTTACCTCCGCTTACGGTTTCAAAAGAAGAGATCAATGAATGTATAGTTAAATTAGAAAAAACCTTCCAGAGTATGGAGAAAGGCGTGTGAGTACTTTTGAATCAAGGATATCTAACTTTGGAAACAGGAGAAGTATTTGAGGGTTTATTAATTGGTTCAGATAAAGATTCTCTCGGGGAAGTAGTTTTTAATACAAGTATGACGGGATACCAAGAGATTATCACAGATCCTTCTTACGCAGGACAATTTATCACCTTTTGCTATCCAATCATCGGAAATTATGGCATAAACCCATTCGATAATGAAAGTATCATCCCTTCATTAGCAGGGGTTATTATTGGGAATTTATGTGAAACACCAAGCCATTATCAATCCGTAAATAATTTTTCTGAAAAACTAAATCAGGCTGGAGTCCCTGGAATTGCCGGTATAGATACACGCCTTTTAGTAAAAACAATTCGCAGTCGTGGGACAGTCAAAGGGTATTTGAGCAAAACGAAGGCAGTCGATTTTCCACTAACCAAATTATCACCACATTGGGTGGAAAAAGTATCAACAAAGAAGAAGCAATTTTTTCAAAACAATGGTCCGCATGTAGTGTTAATGGATTACGGGTATAAAAAATCGATTCTAAATGCCCTGTTAGCAGAAAACTGTGCGGTGACGATAATGCCTTACAACACGCCTTATGAAAAAATAACTGCCTTAAATCCGGATGGTGTTTTATTCAGTAATGGACCTGGGGACCCGATGCAGTTGAAAAAGTATTTCCCTGAAATTAAAAAGATTACCCAACACTATCCGACACTTGGAATATGCTTAGGTCACCAGTTAATTGCTCTGGCATACGGGGCCAAAACAGAAAAACTAGCCTACGGACATCGCGGCGGCAATCATCCGGTTAAGGAGCAAAGCACTGGCAAGGTAAGAATAACAGCACAAAACCATGGGTATGTTGTGGTTGACGAAAGCATTAATCAAAAGGTATTTGATGTAACTTACCGCAATGTCAACGATAAATCAATTGAAGGACTTAAACATCTATACTTTCCAATCCAAACCGTACAATTTCATCCTGAAGCCCATCCTGGTCCAAGCGATACAGCACATATATTAATCGAATTCGTAAACCAGATAGCATCGTTAGGAGCCTCGCATTATGCCATTAAATAAAGACTTAAAAAAGGTCCTAGTGATAGGATCAGGGCCAATTGTGATTGGGCAGGCAGCAGAATTTGATTATGCCGGCACACAGGCTTGCATTGCTATAAGAGAAGAGGGAATCGAAGTTGTTTTAATCAATAATAACCCGGCAACAATCATGACAGATGAAGCCGTTGCCAATAGGGTGTATATAGAACCGTTGAACGTGGAAACGATTGAAAAAATCATTAAGAAGGAAAAACCAGATGGAATAATTGGGACCCTAGGTGGGCAAACGGGATTAAATTTAACCGTTCAGCTATATGAACAGAATATCTTAGCAAAATACAATGTAGAATTGCTAGGAACATCCGTAGAGTCCATCAAAAACGGTGAGGATCGAGAGAGGTTTCGTAATTTAATGATAAAAATTGACGAGCCAATTCCAGAGTCAGCCATCATTCACAGCATTGAGGAGGGCAAAAGCTTTGTTCGGGAGATTGGTTTTCCAGTTATCATTCGTCCAGCCTATACACTAGGTGGAGATGGAGGCGGCTTTGCCTATAACGAAGATGAACTGGAAACTGTTCTAAAAAAAGGCTTAGCAGCAAGTCCTATTCAACAAGTGCTGGTAGAACGAAGCATCAAAGGCTGGAAGGAAATTGAATACGAAGTGATGAGAGACGCTAATGATACGTGCATAATCGTTTGTAATATGGAAAATTTGGACCCTGTCGGTATTCATACAGGAGATTCCATTGTTGTTGCGCCATCGCAAACATTGACAGATGTCCAATATCAAATGCTCCGCGATTCTTCAATAAAGATTATTAGAGAATTAGCAATTATCGGCGGTTGTAACATTCAATTTGCGCTCCACCCAGAATCAAATCAATATTTCATTATTGAAGTAAACCCAAGGGTTAGCCGCTCGTCAGCACTGGCTTCCAAAGCAACTGGTTATCCAATTGCACGAATGGCAGCGAAATGCGCAATTGGTTATCATTTGGATGAGCTTGTGAATCCAATAACAGGTAATACCTTTGCATCGTTTGAGCCAGCGATTGATTATATTGTCGTAAAACTACCCCGCTTTCCGTTTGATAAATTTCCTGAGGCGGATCGTACGTTAGGCACGCAAATGAAAGCAACAGGGGAAGTCATGGCGATTGATCGGACATTTGAAGGTGCTCTAAATAAAGCGATTCGGTCGATGGAAATGAATACTTTTGGTCTTTGCCTTAAAGCAAATCAACCCATTGAAGAAGCAGCTTTGTTTGAACTTCTTGAAAAGGCAAATGACCAACGCCTCTTTATTATTGCTGAAGCACTTAGAAGGGGAATCACTCTTGATAAAGTTCACCAGTTGACACAGATTGACCCCTGGTTTTTACACAAAATTAACTCAATCGTTCGATTAGAAATGAAATTAGCCTCATATCAGTGGAGTGAAGTTCCAGTTTCCCTGCTAAAAGTTGCGAAACAAAATAATATTTCCGACAAGCTATTATCCCTTATTTTTAGTATTCCTGAGAAACTAGTCAGAAGTAAGTGGAAGGAACTCAACTGGAAACCTGGCTATAAGATGGTTGATACCTGTGCGGCAGAATTTGATGCCATCACACCTTACTATTATTCAACTTGGCATGGAAGTGACGAAGTTGAGGTCACAAGTAAGAAAAAAATTCTTGTCATTGGCTCAGGACCGATTCGTATCGGTCAGGGTATTGAATTTGATTACTGCTCGGTTCATGCGGCTATGGCCATCAAGCAAATGGGCTTTGAAGCTGTTGTCATTAATAATAATCCGGAAACTGTTAGTACCGACTATTCAATCGCGGATCGCCTCTATTTTGAACCGCTTGCAGCTGAGGATGTACTACACGTAATTGAAAAGGAAAAGGTTGCAGGTGTTTTGATTCAGTTTGGCGGCCAAACGGCTATCAATTTAGCTCATACGCTAGAAGATGAGGGAGTGACGATTTTAGGCACAACCGTTGACAATGTTGATCGCCTGGAGGATCGGAAGGAATTTTATACACTACTTGAAGACTTAAACATTCCACATATTGAAGGTAAAACGGTCTCCCGCTCTGATGAACTAATCAATGCTGCCGAAACACTTGGCTATCCGGTATTAGTGCGACCCTCCTATGTCATTGGCGGCCAATCGATGTTTACCATTTTTTCGGATGAGGAACTAGAGCACTATATTAAGAAATTAGACGAAAATTCACAAACAACGATGTGGCCGTTATTAGTAGATAAATATTTGCCTGGACTCGAATGTGAGATGGATGTCATAAGTGATGGGAAAACAATCGTTGTCCCAGGCATCTTTGAACATATTGAAAAAGCCGGTGTCCATTCCGGGGATAGTATCTCCGTCTTTCCGCCCCTAACTTTATCAACCAATATAAAAGGAATATTAATTGATTATGCCGAGAAAATTGCCATTTCAGCACAGGTTATTGGCATGATGAACATACAATATGTTATTTATGAAGGTAGAGTTTTTGTTCTTGAAGTCAACCCACGTTCATCACGAACGGTACCCATCATCAGTAAGGTGACTGGAATTCAGATGATTGAATGGGCGGTACGTGTCCAGTTAGGCGAGGTTTTAACAAATATCTGTCCTCAGCAAGGACTAATGGAGGAACCAGAATACTTTTCTGTGAAAACACCGGTATTTTCATCAAATAAATTAAAAGGGGTCGACCATGTGCTTGGACCAGAAATGAAATCAACTGGTGAAGTGCTTGGACTAGGGACAACGTACAACGAAGCCCTTAAAAAGTCGCTTCCTTCTCTTGGTGACAATCTAGAAAAAAGCCTAATTTTTTGTTCCATATCAGACCGAGATAAAGACGCATCGCTCCCAATCATCCATGCACTAGTTAAAAAGCAATACACTATTGCTGCAACAAAAGGAACTGCTGAATTTTTCCAAAGAAATAACATCCCAATTGAAAAAATGGTCAAGGACGACAGTGATGTTAATGGACTTTTCCGCAAGCAAGTACTTAAGGCTGTTATCAATATCCCTAATCAAGGGCGAAATAAAGAGAAGTTTGGTTTTCAAATTCGTGAGCAGGCTGTTCGCTACAATGTACCCGTGTTTACACATTTAGATACAATCGAAGCAACAATTGGTTTAGATAATCTGTCTCGCGTGGAATCAGAAGTACGTACTGTTAGTGACTATTATAATTTGGAAAAGAGAGGTGCTATTCATGTTAGAAATAACTAATTGGAATGAACTGAGCAATACTAGTCCGCCGAATCTTAAGGGCAGAGACTTTTTACAGCTTGCTGATTATAGTACAGAGGAAATCCTCTACCTGCTCCGTGAAGCAATAGAGCTAAAAGCATTACAAAAACAAGGAAAACCACATCCGTACTTAAGCGGAAAAGTGTTAGGGATGATTTTTGAAAAATCATCTACCCGTACAAGGGTTTCTTTTGAAGTGGGCATGTTACAACTTGGCGGTCATGCGATTTTCTTGAGTCCAAAAGATATTCAGCTCGGTCGAGGCGAAAGTATTTCCGATACTGCAAAAGTGTTGTCCCGTTATGTTGATGGGTTAATGATTAGAACCTTTTCTCATGACTCAATACAGGAGTTTGCCAATTGTTCAGCTGTTCCAGTCATCAATGGGTTAACAGACCTGCAGCATCCATGCCAAGTGTTGGCAGACCTGCTCACGATTCTAGAGCATAAAGGACAATTGTCCGGCTTAAAGCTTTGTTATCTTGGTGATGGTAATAATAATATGGCCCATTCGTTAATGGAGGGTGCGACAATGGTGGGCATGGATATCAGCATTGCTAGTCCAGTGGGATTCTTGCCAAATCAAGAAATTACCGATAAAGTCCAAGATATGGCAAAAGGCTTTGGAACAACCGTTACTATTACAAATGATCCCCTCGAAGCCATTAAGGACGCAGACGTAATTGTGACAGATGTTTGGACCAGCATGGGGAAAGAAGAAGAAACTTCAATCAGACTGATGGCATTCCAAGGCTTCCAAGTAAATGAGGAACTGTGCAAATTCGCTAAAGATGATTATATTTTCTTGCATTGTTTACCAGCACATCGGGGTGAAGAAGTTAGCGAGGAGATTATTGATGGCCCCCATTCGGTCGTTTTTGATGAAGCCGAGAATCGACTCCATGCCCAAAAAGCAATTTTAAAATATTTATTAACTTAATGGTATCATTTTTCATGTACACTGTTGTATAATAATACTATTGTTCGTATAAAAATACACTTAGACGCAAGGAGAATAAAGATGAAAAAAGAAAAAATTATTTTAGCCTACTCAGGCGGTTTAGATACATCGGTATCAGTGAAATGGATTCAGGAAAAGTATGGCTATGATGTGATTGCCTTAGGACTTGACGTAGGTGGCGAAGGAAAAGACTTAGAAGCAATCAAAAACAAAGCATTAGATTTGGGTGCGATTAAAGCCTATATGATTGATGCAAAAGAATTGTTAGCAAAGGAATATATTTTACCAGCCTTAAAAGCTAATTGTTTATATGAAGGAAAATACCCGTTATCATCTGCCCTTTCCAGACCGTTAATTTCGAAATTATTGGTTGAGATTGCTGAAAAGGAAGGTGCCACTGCGGTTGCACATGGTTGTACAGGAAAAGGGAATGACCAGGTCCGCTTTGAAGTTTCCATTCAAGCATTAAATCCAAGTTTAACGGTGGTTGCCCCTGTTAGAGAATGGGGAATGAACCGCGATGAAGAAATAAACTATGCCAATGAAAATGGGATTCCAATCCCCGTTGATTTAGACAATCCATTTTCAATTGATGCAAACATTTGGGGACGTGCCTGTGAAGCTGGAGTTTTGGAAGATCCATGGGCAGAGGCACCGGAAGCTGCGTTTGACTGGACGAATCCGATTGAATCAACACCAGACTCCGCAGAATATCTAGAAATTGAATTTGAGAAGGGTGTACCTGTTGCCCTTGATGGCAAACAACTACCACTGGTACAATTAATTGAAACCCTAAATATGCTTGGCGGTAAGCATGGTGTTGGTCGTATCGATCATATTGAAAATAGATTAGTAGGCATTAAATCTAGAGAAGTCTATGAAAATCCTGCTGCATTAATTCTAATTAATGCCCACAAGGAATTAGAGTTTTTAACATTAACACGTGAAGTCTCGCAATTTAAAACACAGGTTGAGCAGCAGTTGACGAAAATTATTTATGAGGGACTCTGGTATTCACCATTAAAACCAGCCCTTGATGCTTTTATTGAAGAAACGCAACAAGTTGTTTCTGGAACAATTCGTGTCAAACTTCATAAGGGCAACCATACCGTTGTCGGTCGGAAATCGCCGCATAGCCTCTATAATGAGGAGCTTGCTACCTATTCAAAAGGTGATGCTTTTGATCATAATTCGGCAGTTGGTTTTATTAAAATCTTTGGCTTGTCTACAAAAGTTTATTCAGAGGTTAATAAAAAAGAAACCATTTTAAAATAAGCTGGATTGCCCTCGAATCCTTTTTCGAGGGCTGTCTTCTTTATTTAAAGATATGAAAGAAAAAAATTTTTACTTTGAGAATTGTCTAGCGCAAGCGCCTAGGGGCTCGAGGTCACAAGCCAAGGCGCTTGTGCTTTTCTTATAAAGGGGGAGAACGAAGTGGCAAAATTATGGGGCGGTCGATTTACAAAGGAAACAAACAAGCTCGTGGAGGAATTTACCGCATCGATTTCCTTTGATCAAAAGCTAGTAAAAGAGGATATTGCCGGAAGCCTGGCTCATGTTCAAATGCTTGGGGAGTGCGGCATCATTCCTGTGGGAGATGCCGAACAGATTAAGCATGGTCTTCTTGCGATTAAAAAGATGGTCGATGATAACGAGGTTGAGTTTTTAGTTGAAGATGAGGATATTCATATGAATATTGAAAAGCTATTGATTGAAAAAATTGGTCCTGTGGGCGGGAAGCTTCATACTGGGCGGAGCCGGAATGATCAAGTGGCAACCGATATGCATCTTTATTTAAAAACCAAAACGACAGAGTTGATACAATTGCTAGCAGATGTCCAACAAGCAATAATTGATCAGGCGAAAGAGAATGTGCAAACGTTGATACCTGGGTATACACATTTGCAGCGTGCCCAGCCTGTTTCCTTTGCCCATCATATAATGACCTATTTCTGGATGTTTGAACGAGATAAAGAGAGATTACAAGATAGTTTAAAACGTGTAAATTGGCTTCCACTTGGTGCGGGTGCATTGGCTGGTACGACTTTTCCGATTGACCGTGAACGTGTTGCGGAGCTGTTAGGCTTTGAAACAGTTTATCCAAACAGCATGGATGCTGTCAGCGATCGCGATTTTATTTTGGAGTTCTTATCGATTGGCACAATCATAATGACCCATATTTCAAGATTATCTGAAGAGCTTGTGCTTTGGTCAAGCCAAGAATTTCAGTTCATCGAGTTAGATGATTCTTTTTGCACAGGGTCTAGTATTATGCCGCAAAAGAAAAACCCGGACGTGCCCGAGTTACTGCGTGGGAAAACCGGACGGACATATGGTAATTTGATTGGCCTGCTGACAGTCCTAAAAGGCTTGCCACTGGCTTATAACAAGGATCTACAGGAAGATAAGGAAGGCATGTTTGATACGGTTGAAACGCTGGAAGGTTCATTGAAGCTATTAGCACCAATGATTGAAACGATGACGATTAACAAAGACGTGATGCGTAAGGCAATCAACAATGACTTTTCCAATGCCACCGATATTGCCGATTACTTGGTTAGAAAAGGTTTGCCGTTTCGTGATGCCCATGAAATCATTGGGAAAATTGTCTTATATGCGCTAAATCATCAAAAGTTTTTGCTAGATTTAAGCTTTGCTGAATATCAAGGATTCAGTTTATTATTCGAACGTGATATTTACGAGGTATTGGCTCCTGAACATGTAGTAGCTGTAAGGAGTAGTTTCGGGGGAACTGCTCCGGAGCAAGTAAAAGCGCAAATTAAGCTGGCTGAAGGAAAACTGCAAAAGTGATGGAATCTTCAATTAATATTGACATCGATAAACAATTCATCTACAATTCTTTTTATATCTTAAAAATATTTTGAAAAATTAAATAAAACTCTTATCCAGAGCGGCGGAGGGACTAGGCCCTATGAAGCCCGGCAACCATCAAGGTAATCCTTGAAAAGGTGCTAATTCCTGCAGGTTATTTTTTAACCTGTCAGATAAGAGGAGGAATCCAACCCTCTTCTTATGAAGAGGGTTTTTCCTATTAATAAGATATTTATAAGAAAAAAGTAGTTCATGTCTAATGTTAATTGAAAGGGTGGATAAACATGTCTGTAATTAAAGTGGCAATCCTGGGTTTTGGAACGGTGGGTGAGGGGGTTTATCGGACGATACAATCCCACGCTGAAGAACTTACGGCTGTTTTAGGGAAAAGAGTTGAGGTTGCGGCAGTCCTAATTAAAAACATGCAAAAGGAAAGAGATATTAGTGGGGATGTGCTAATTTCTACAGATTTCGAAGAAATTCTAGGCCTGCCACAGCTTGATATAGTTGTAGAAGCCATTGTTGACAAAGAGCCAACCTTTACATTTTTGAAAAAGGCAATTCAGCGGGGCTGCCACATTATTACAGCGAATAAAGAAATGTTTGCACACCATGGGAAAGAGTTACTCGAACTGGCTGAGAAAAATAAAGTGTCCGTTGGATTTGAAGCAACGGTAGCGGGAGGAATTCCGGTTATTCAAACATTACGGCAACTATTAAAAATTAACCGCGTTCAGCAAGTTCAAGGAATTCTAAATGGAACATCGAATTTCATTCTAACCGAAATGCGCGAAAAGAAGCAGTCATTTGCACAAGCCTTAAGATTAGCTCAAGAGAACGGCTACGCTGAAGCAGACCCGACAAATGATGTTGAGGGCATTGATGCCTTTTATAAAACAATGATTCTGAGTCGAATTGCTTTTGGGGAAGAGCCAAATTGGGAAGATGTCGAGCGTAAAGGGATTACTTCAATAACAAGTGAATTGATTGCAGCAACTGAGACCTTAGGATTAAGATTTAAGCATATTGCAAGTATTAGTAACGTAGGGAATCAAATAAAAGCAACCGTAAAACCAGCACTTGTTGGCAAATCACATCCTTTTTACGATGTGGAAGGGGTGGAGAATGCTGTCAATGTTCACTCGGATATTGTCGGAGGAATCACATTAAAGGGACCAGGTGCCGGAATGTTTCCTACAGCCAGTGCGGTCATTGAGGATATGGTCCATGTCTGTCAAAGCCACCCAGCCAAACGGAATTTCACATCTTCTTTAGTAGCATCAGATGATCAGAAAATAGGGAAAATAGAAGAAATTTGGTTAGTTAACGGATTTTCAACAAAACTGATAAACCCTTCGATTACTTGGATTAATCAAGTATCTGAAGATATATTTATCATCAAAGCGGCAAAGAAAGTTGTTGATCAGTTAGCAAATCAGCAAAAAAACCTTGTTTATTTTCCAATCCTAGGGGAATATGAATTAGCAATTAAAACCAAATCATTAACAGCTCTATAAAAGAATAAAATAAATACCTTTTCATTAAAATGAGCATCGATTCAGGTGCTCTTTTTTTATGTTTTTGAGAATTTGCACTCAATGTTCTAGCCCCTTTTTGAAGAAAATGAGTAAAATCATCACATAACTGGGGAAAAGTTTAGTCAAAATTAACTGGTATTCATATTGTGTAAAAGCTCGACCTATTGGACTGGTTATTTTATGAACCTCCCATGACTAAAATCACGGGTGTTCTTGGCTTCATTATAAAAATAAATTAAGGGGTGCGTCATGTCAGACACGAAAAGTAATGCGAATAAAAGAAAAAAAAAAGATAAAAATCAATATCTCCAAAAAAGTAATAACCCAAGCTCAAGTCATCAAAACCAAGATATTGAAGTCAGTATCATTATTCCTTCCCATAATAGATATCCACTAAATTTATTGACCCTCCACTCACTTGAACAGCAAACCTTCAATCTTTCAAAAATGGAAGTAATCTTTATTAATGATGCCTCAACAGACCAAACGGAAGAAAATCTAAACGAATATTCACCACCGTATCATTTAAACTATATTCACAGCCAAGAAAAGCTAGGAAGAGCGAGGGTTAGAAATTTAGGTGTTCGTTCAGCAAAAGGGAGCCTCCTTATCTTTCTAGATGCAGAAATGATAACAGAACCTAATTTTGTTGAAAATCATTATAAGTACCACCAATCGAAAGATAATGTAATCTTGTCAGGGGTAATGCATTCCAATGCAATTTACTCATGTATATTTCCTGAATTCTCTGAATTGAAAGTTAATAAAATCGCATCTTTAACAAAAAAAAATCAAGTGCTAAATAGTAGGTTCAATGACTTTAAATATCCTTGTAAAGAGCCGTTTCTATTAATAGAAAAATGCGATATTACAAAAAAGGCCTTTATGGATTTAGCAGTTAATGCAAATCCATGGTTTAAATTGATAACCAGAGATTTTGATGCAGATTTAGAAGGTTTTGCTTTTCCGTGGATGGCATTTCTTACAGGGAATGTCTCTTTACGTAAAGAATTTATCGAACAGGCAGGGTTGTTCGATGAAGACTTTTTCCACTATGGTTATGAAGATTGGGAATTAGGATACCGTTTATATAAAATGGGTGCCAAATATATTGTAAGCAACGAAGTAATAACATACCACCAAGAGCATCCTGTTGGGGATAGTAAATGGCAAGAGGCAATTGGGAATTTTGGGCTTTTTACTGTAAAACACCAGGACGTTGATGTGCTCATTCTCGGGTTAGAGCTTTCACGTCTTGTCGATTTATTAACGATGAGTAAGGTGTTGAACGAGTACAAGCTACTCGTTCAATCCAATCCTGTTCGGTTTCAAAAATTTCAAGAAAACTTCATTACTATTCTTGAAACGATTGTTCTTTTACTAAATGTCGATATTCGCCATATTAATATCCTTGGAGCTGCAGGCTTTGGCACAAACGATAGAAAAGAACTTCATGAAGAAATTAACCATATTAAAAGTCAAAATAAGTTTACAAATTTAACCTACTTTTTAGAAAAGGTTATAAAATCCTAACTGAAATTTCCGACACGTTGGAAGGGGTGGAAAAGTGGTTTCTATCATTACTTGTACGATTAGAGATGAAAGTATCGATAATGTTTTCAATAATTTTCAACTGCAAACATGGCAGGACAAAGAGTTAATTATTATCTTGAATAAGGATTCGATGGACATTGACCGCTGGATCAAAAAGGCAAAGAAATATAACAATGTCCAGGTTTATCAACTACATCAAAAAGCTACATTAGGTGACTGCTTGAATTTTGGGGTGATGAAATCCAACGACGATTTTATCGCAAAATTTGATGACGATGATTATTACGGGCCTGATTATATTAAAAGTGCGATGGATGCATTCAAGGATAATAATATTTCGATTATTGGAAAAAGTTCGTACTATATATATTTTAAGAATAAAAAAGCATTGATTCATGTCTCAGGTACAGAGAATTCGATTACTGACACTGTGGCTGGGGCAACATTAATGTTTAGGAGAGATGTGTTTCATTATGTTCGTTTTGAAAAGGTTAATCGTGCGGAGGATTACTTTTTCATTGATGAATGTAAAAAAAAGGGTCTAAATGTCTATTCTACAGATCACCACCATTTTGCTGTCATTCGTCAAGATTCAGAAAAACACACTTGGAAGATTTCCGATGAGGAGCTAATGGAATGGGGAGAATTAATCGCGTATACGAATGATTTTCAAACCCTAGTGTAAGTTGGTTTATAGAAGTGGCATCACAATTAAAATGCCACCTCTTCCTTACATAAAAAAAGATCACTACTGAATAGTTACCAACTTATCCACTAACTTACCCACAATCAAGAGCTTGATTTGAAAGTACTCCACAGACTTATACACAGTATCCACAGAAAAGGTAAATAGTTTTCACTCACCATCTAATTTTGGAATAACATTAATTCAGAAGCGTACGGAGACTTTTTAAACAATAAGGAAAACACCCTCTAGAACTCGCTAATGAATAAATGTTTCCCTTTATAAATAGTAAAGAAGCAGGAAAATCCTGCTTCTTCTTTTTTGGCTAAAAGGAAAATGTCTGTCTTCCAATTAGCTCTTTGGGTAACAGTATTGAAGTTGTAAAGTATCTTTAGAAGTTCTTATTTCTATCTTTTGGTCCTTACCCGCTGATTTGCAGCATTTGCGCGTGCTTGTGCTTCAAGGTCGGCATGGTCTGCAATTTCTTGGGAGTATTCTACGTCATTTCCATCATATTTAAGGTTCTTAGGTGTCTGTGGTAGTGAGCTTTTATTACTATTACCTGTTCCACTATTATGCATGCGTCCCATTGCGAAAACCCCTTTCATTGGTAACTAGCAGGAGCTGATTTGCTCCCTTTACTAGCATGTTCAATTAGTAAAGTACCCATGAATGGAAAATTCGGGATATTAGACCAAAGTACTATTTAGAATCAAATCAAGTGATAGTGATTACTCAAAGCCTTGTTTTTTTATCGCTGTAACCTCCGGCACGGTCCGCCATTTTAAATTCTCGTTGATAAGATACTTCCTGCATACTTGATAAAGGGTATTTCGCTCTATCCTTATCTTTTTTCTTCTTTTCCGCCATTTTGCTCATTCCTTTCACCATTTTTTTAGATAAACGTCATCAAGCTTCGTGGAAAAAAACAAAAACAAAGCACTTTTATGTACCTTTTCTCATTTTTACCTCTTCCGGAAGTTTAATACAAAATTTCTCAAGAAAAAATATTTTTTAACGCATTGTTGAGATCTGGATATTTAAATTGGTATCCGTTATTTAACAACTTATTTGGTAATACCTTTTGACCGTCAACAACCAAGGTACTCATTTCGCCGAGCAATAAAGCAAGGGCTAATCGTGGTACCGGAAGCCAGTGGGGACGATGTATTACTTGTCCTAGTGTCTTACCAAATTCATTCATGGTGACAGGCTGTGGAGCAGTAAAATTAACTGGACCTTGGATGTCCTTATTTTCAATGAGAAAGCAAATACCATTTACCACGTCAGCTATATGAATCCACGACATCCACTGTCTGCCAGTACCCAAGGGACCGCCGATAAACGATTTATAAGGGATGGCCATTTTTGGTAGTGCCCCTTGCTGCTTATCAAGAATTATGCCAAACCGGCACAAAATGGTACGGATGCCTAACTGTGAAGCCTTGTCCGCCTCTTTTTCCCATTTCCTCACAATTTTTGCCAAGAAGTCCTCCCCTAATCCGTTGTCATCTCCTTCGGTAAAAACTTTTTCCAGCGATGTTCCATAAATACCAATAGCACTAGCATTTATAAGTAACCTTGGTTTACGATCTAATTTATTCATTATGTCTGTGATTTCTTTTACAGCATTTATTCGACTGTTTACAATCTTTTCTTTTCTTTGCTCTGTCCATCGTCCACTATTAATCGATTCGCCTGCTAGGTTGATAAAAATATCTGTATCTTGGAGGTCAGAAATGGGGTTTGCCTTGTCAGTAAGCCACAGGGTAAAGCGTAATTGCCCACTACCTGTTGGTGCAACCAACTTTCTTGTTAAAATAACAACGTCATGATTATTTTTTACTAATTCACCTGCAAGTGCCCTTCCAACGAAACCATTACCGCCTGCAATCGCAATTTTCATTTTAACCGCCTCCTATTTACTTTTTATATTACAATAGATAGTGAAGATTGTGCTAAAGTATTGTAGAGGTGAATAGTATGGCTATTATTACAAAGATCACCGCACAGCAGAAAAATAAAGAGCGTTTTAATGTTTTTATGGATTACGGTAAAGGCAAGGGTGAGGAATTTGCCTATAGTGTTGACGGTGAAGTTTTAATTAAATTTCAATTGAAAAAGGGAATGGAACTTGATGATTTTTCTTTCATGGAAATTCAGTATCAAGACAGGATTCGCAAGGCGTATAACCTAGCAGTCAATTACTTGGCCAGAAGAATGAGGTCGGAAAAGGAAATAAAGGATTATCTTATTAAAAAGGAAATGGATGACCCCATCATTAATGAAATTCTTCATCGGTTAACCACTCAGAAGTACATCAATGACGAGGAATTTGCGTTTGCATTTTCTAGAACGCAAGTAAATACGACAGACAAAGGTCCCAATGAAATCAAGAGGGAATTAAAAGAAAAAGGAATTGCAGAGGGAATTCAGATAAAAGTTCTGAAGGAATTTCCATTAGAGCAACAAATTGAAAGGGCAGAGAAAATAAGTGGGAAATTTTTTCAAAAGAATACAAAGGAATCAGGAAAAGTTCTAAAGCAAAAGCTAGAGAATTTGCTGCTTAGAAAAGGATATTCCTTTGAAGTCATTGCTATAGCAGTGAATGAAACCTTTGAAACCAATGAGTCTGAAGAGGACATGGGAGCCATCCGCTACCAAGGAGAAAAGGCACAACGAAAATTTGCACAATACACTGGCTATGAATATAATCAAAAAATGAAGCAGACATTATTTCGAAAAGGCTTTTCGATAGATATTATCGAAAAGTACTTAACAGAAATAGAAAAATCATGACATAGGTCATGATTTTTTTGCTTCAATAATAATTGTGTCTTGATCAAGTTGTTCGATAATATATTCTGCAATCTCCTTTGCGGAGTTAAGTTGTGATTTGTCTGAAATGTGGGTGCTGTCGTCCCAAAAAGGGGTGTCCATTCCGCCCATATATACAGCATTGAATTTTATTCCACTTAGTTGGTACTCCTTTTGCAAACTTTCGGTTAAGCCTCTGACAGCAAATTTGCTTGCAACATATACCGCTTCATTTACTTTTCCACGCAAACCTACGGTCGAAATAATATTCATAATACGCCCTTCTCCCTTTGCAAGTAAATGAGGGAGGATTGCCCGTGTCATTAATATTGTTCCTAAAACATTCGTAGTTAACATTTCTGTAATTTCCAGTTCATTCATTTCCGTAAATGGACCGAAATGACCAACACCGGCGTTATTGACTAATCCATAGACCTCATATATATGGGTGATTTCTTCGACCTTTTTTGAGATACTTTCACCGTTTCTATTATCCAATTGGAGGATATCAACACTACCCCCAGATGCATCAATTTCCTGTTTTGTAGTAGCTAATTTATCCAATCTCCTTCCTGTTAACAGTAGGTGATAACCTTGCTTCGAAAAAAGATGTGCTAATTCTTTACCTAAACCGGAACCTGCACCAGTAATAATGATTGTCTTCAATGAAATTTCTCCTTTATAACAGCTTCTGGCTTTATTAATTAACTAAGTATTACTATACTAAACTAAACGGACAAATAGGAGTGAATGTGATGCAACAGGAGAAACGCTACAGTGCAATGACTGAATATGAATTAGGACAGGAAATTTCTATGCTAACAGAAAAAGCGAGAAAAGCAGAACAAATGGGAATGGTTAATGAATATGCAGTCCTAGAGAGAAAGGTACAAATGGCCCGAGCGTATCTTATGGATCCCAATTCGTTTAATCCAGGAGAAATTTATGAATTTGCAGGGGACCCAGGCCAATTTTTTAAAATTGACTATCTGAATGGTGTGTTTGCTTGGGGCTATCGACTAAATGGTGATGGAAAAGAAGAGGCCTTACCAATTTCGGTATTGAAAGTGTTAAAATAATATTTGACAAACCAGAGAGATTCTCTCTGGCTTGCCCTTGTCTTCCAACGAAAAGCTTACCCTATAAATTCCTAAAGTGAATCCTTTTCGCGCTCTCCAGAGGCACGCATTCGCTCCTGAGGATGTGTATTGATAGTGCCGTCCGCTCTTCTTGAAGCATATTCTGCCTTTGCTCTTGGTTCTCCCTCAAGCTTGTTATTATTTTGATTCGGGAAATTCTTTGCTTTATTTCTCATACTCTACCTCCATCAATAGGAATCCAGAAACACGTGAGTATTCACTTTGCTTGTCACGTAATGGTAGTATTCGCATATTTAAATTAGGTTATGTTAAAAGAAATTGGCATTGGGGTGTATATATGAATGAGTATCATGAAAGATTAGCAAAACTGTTATTAGCTAAAAATGGCCAGATGTCCTATAACCAGGCGCTAACCTGGGTAGAACTCCTATGGGACGATTTTGAAACCAGTTATGCAAAGGCTGGCAGAGAATATATGGGCAGCGAAACGACAGAAAGGATTGTCAAACAATGGATTGAAAGCTATGGAGCTGAACTTCATGAATTCGTAGCAACAAATCCGAAATACAAGGATTTTTTAAAGCAGGAAAAGAATAACCTAAACTAAAAAAAAGCGAGTGACTTTGTCACCGCTTTTTTTAGTTTATCTAGGAGGCTCGAGTCATAAGCCAATCCGTCAAGAAGGTTAAAGAACAATCTTCCGGCCGGCTCGACCATATGTTTTTCACCCAAGCCAAGGAGCTTCCACTTTTCAAATTAACTCGGTAAAATCCTTAATTTTTTTCGTAATTTTTTCTCACTAAATACCCAACCTGTATACGAGCTAATCCGATTTAAATCAAAATCTAATTGAACGACTGCGACGAAAGGATAGTGACCATTGCTTCGATACCTCAGATCAATAAAACGCACTTCATAAAAATCATTGTATTCATCCACTTCCCAACGATAAACAGGAGAAAAGGACAGAAAGGCTGAAAGGTTCTTATCCTTTTTGGCCGCTTCCATTACGGGGGTATTTGGCACTGGTATACGGTTAAAGCGGTCTAAGAGTTCAACCTGTTCCTTAACAGCCGAACCAACAAAAAATTGCTTCTCATTCATGGCAGCAATTCTCCATTGATGGAACTTCATGGTTGGTGCAATAATGATTTCAGTCGCATCAGGGATTAGTGCTCTTACCCCTACCATTACCCTTTTCTTAGCCTTGAAGCGCATGAAATAGTAGTAAATAATGACAGCATACATCACTAAAAAGGTTGGGCCTGGATTTGCTCCTAAGAACCAAATAAGAATACCAAGTGAGTGGATTCCAAAAATAACAGGGTCAAATGTATTAATAACACCAAGTGCGACCCATTTTGACGAAAATGGTCTGAGCGCTTGAGTACCATAGGCATTAAATATATCAACAAATACATGGATAAAAACCGCAGCAAAGGTCCAAATCCATAAATGAAAAATATTTGCCCCTGGAAAAAACGGGTAGATAACGGCAATTAGGATGAGGGGCCAAAGTATAACTGCTGGAAGGGAGTGGGTAACTCCACGATGATTTCGAATATAGATGGCATTATTCCTAAGCTTCAAAACAGTATCAATATCTGGTATTTGTGAGCCAATGATGGTTGCAATTAAAACACTGGTGGTCGTAGCTGGGCTACTTATTACGGATGGATCAAGTGTAGCCAAACCACCAAGGGCTATGCCCATAACAACATGGGTTCCAGTATCCAATAGTCTATCCTCCCTTTAATAAAGTTCTTGTCAAAATAATCAAATTGAATTATCGTAAACGAAAAGCTTATCTATAATATTTCCCTTTTTCATCTTGTTTAACAACCTGGAGGAACATAACTTATGATAATTGAACTGCAAAATATTGAAAAAATCAACATAAATGCTTTTCAACAGGATTTAATTTCCTGGTTTAAGGCAGAACAACGGGATTTACCATGGCGAAAAGATCAGGATCCATACAAGGTCTGGGTGTCAGAAATTATGCTTCAGAAAACAAGGGTTGATACGGTAATCCCTTATTTTAATCGCTTTATTGAGTGGTTTCCTACCATTGAAGACTTGGCTTCCGCCGAAGAAGATAAAGTCCTCAAGGCCTGGGAAGGATTGGGATATTATTCAAGGGTTCGAAATTTACAATCAGCAGTAAAGGAGGTAAACGAGAAATACAACGGGGAAGTGCCAAACACACCTGATGAAATTGCTGGACTTAAAGGTGTGGGGC
>JAIMAD010000156.1 GCA_023512145.1 Bacillus sp. (in: firmicutes)
GGTGTATAGTAGTTTGGGATGTAAAAGAAGGTCAAGAAATCATTTTTGAAGGACCAAAGAAAAAAATTGCAACAGTTTAGTTTTATTGCAATTTTTTTCCCCTGAGAAAGTAAATTAATTTATGGATTTATTCGGATAAAAGGAAAAGCACTTAGGGAAATGAATCGCGAGCAATATGAGAAAGAATTTCATTTATTTTATGATGATTTTCTTTGTGTAATCCAAAATAGTGGTGAAAATAATCTTGAATTTGATCATTTCACAGCATTAGTTGATGAATTAATTGGGATAGCAATCCATAGACAAGATACACTCGGAAAAATTAAAAAAGTAAGTAAAGGCCAATTAACGGATAATAAAGAGATAATTGCTGATGAAAACTATCCCGAAGTTGTTTTAGATACTGAGGCTAAAGAAGATGTAGACGTGAGTGATAGTGTCTTAGGTGCTGCAGCTGAAGCTTTAGAAGATGAAGTTGTTGTTGGTAGTGTTGATGAGGTAGAAATTATTGTTGCTGAAGGTAATATTGGAGACGTAAAAACTTCTGGTGTTGACCATACCGAGAATAGTGCTAAGGTTGTTACTGTTGAGCATAAAGGTGAAAATATGACTGGAAAGGCTAGCTTTGATCTTGAAGAGGAAAAAACTGATGTAATAGATGTGTTTATGGATAAGAAAAATGAAGTTATCACTAGTGATGTAAATAATTATGAAAGCGAAGATAATTACCGCTTTAGACCAAGAAGGAGAAAATACAGATAATCCCAAAAAGACCAATCCGGTCTTTTTTTTATAAAATAAAATCGCCTTTTGCGGCGATTTCAAGTGGATATTAGATTGATACATCACCAATGGAGAAGGTGCAGTTCAACGCCTCAGAAATCTTTGTCAGAATTGAAACCTGTATATCAAGATCTCCTTCTTCAATCGCAGCAATGGTTCCAGCATTTAGCCCTGAAAGCCAGGCAAGTTTGTCTATTTCCATTTCACGGTTTAATCTGATTTTCTTTAGTTGAATTCCGATATTGTCCATTTAATGCACCCCTCATGTCTGAAAGCGATTACATATTGGTGTTATTATTTCAGAAGACTATCTAACATTTCCCCACACCTATTAGGTGAAAAAAGAGATTTGAGTTTTTCGAACCACAGTGTTTGCGAGATGAAAAACTCAAAATCTACCCAACAGTTCAACGTTATTTAATTGTAATTTAATACCCAGCACCTTGCCCACCAGTAATAATCGCAATACTTGAGCTTGCCCCAATTCTAGTGGCACCAGCTTGAATAAGCGTTCTAGCTGTATCTAAATCTCTCACACAGGCTGAAGCCTTCACGCCCATTTCAGGACCAACAGCATCACGCATTAATTTGATATCTGCAGCCGTTGCACAGCCAGGTCCAAAACCGGTTGATGTTTTTACAAAGTCAGCACCAGCCATTTTTGCTAGCATACAAGCCTTTTTCTTTTCTTCAATCTCAAGAAACCCAGTTTCAATGATAACTTTTACAGGAGCAAGACCTTTTGCCGCTAATACAACACCTTCAATGTCCTTTTTAACAGTATCAAAGTCGCCTGACTTAAGGGCGCCAATATTGATGACCATATCGATCTCAGTTGCACCATTTGCAAGCGCATCCCGTGTTTCGGCCATTTTTACAAACGTGCTTGTTGCGCCAAGTGGGAATCCTACTACAGTGGTAATGCCGACTCCAGAACCTTTTAGTTCTTTTGCTGCGGTTGAAACCCAATAAGGATTTACACAAACAGTAGCAAATTTATGCTCATTGGCTTCTGCACAAAGCTTAATGATTTGCTCTTTGGTTGCATCTGGTTTTAATAACGTATGGTCTATCATTCGTGCTACAGACGGACCTGTAATAATAGTGGATGCAGAACCTTCTTTATATGTCACGTTTCCAGAAGTAGTTGGTTTTACTTGTGTCAATGCTTGTTGATTCGTTAATTGCTGCATAATTTGATTCGTAATTTGTTCAACTAATGCTTCTATTTCCATCTTGCTCACCTCATATTAATTTAATCGATCAACGATTCCGGCAATAACTGCATCAAAGGAGCCCTTTGGGTCTTCTAAAATGTCTCTTGCCGACCCACCTTCTTCTAGGACTAGAACATAATCACCAACCCCTGCCTGAAAACGATCAATCGCGATCATTGACTCACCGCATTCTTTACCAGTTGCGTCAACAGGAATGACAACCATGAGTTTTTTATTTTGATGACTTGGTGTTTTAATCGTTGCAACGACATTCCCAACGACTATGGCTAATTTCATTATTTTGCCTGAGGAAGAATTTTTTCAATATCTGAATGTGGTCTTGGGATTACATGGACAGATAAGAATTCGCCCACACGCTGTGCGGCAGCGGAACCTGCTTCTGTTGCTGCTTTAACGGCGCCAACATCACCACGGACCATAACACACACTAAACCGCCACCAACATTAATCTTTCCTACTAATGACACGTTTGCTGCCTTCATCATTGCGTCAGCTGCTTCAATTGCACCCACTAAACCTTTTGTTTCGATCATTCCTAATGCGTTGCTCATCTATTATTCCTCCATTCGTTTAGTCACATTGTAATAGTCGATAATTCCTAATATCCCAGCATCTGATGCTACCATTTCTCTATTTAACGATAAGGAAGACTCTCTACTTTTAGCTAAGTAAACAAGTTCCCCGACGCCTGAGAGTCCAATCGTATCTATAGCCACAAGTGGTTTGCCTTTTTCCTGCAAATGGGCATCTACTGGTTGGACAATCAGCAACTTCAATCCTTTTAAATTGTCATCTTTATGAGTACAGACCATATGCCCAATCACTTTGGCTACAAACATGACTTAACCCAACTTTCTATCAACCTACTAGGCGAAAATTCCTTTTAGGGGTTATCTATCAATAAAACGGCTTTCAATTTCCATGATTTTCGTGACACGGCGATCATGACGACCACCAGCAAACTCAGTTTCTAACCATGTTTTCACTAATTGTTTTGCAAGTCCTTCACCAATAACTTGACCGCCGATTGATAACACGTTCGCATTATTATGTTCTTTGCTGTTAATCACGGACGACAAATCCCAACATACTGCACCGCGAATGCCTGGTATTTTATTTAACACCATTCCGCTGCCAACTCCAACACCATCAATCATGATGCCTACATAGTGATTATTCGTTGCGACTGTTTCACCAACTAAAAAGGCAATATCTGGATAGTCTACTGATTCGTTTGCCTGACAACCAAAATCTAAATATTCATAGCCTAATTCAGTTAAATAGGCTTTTAAGGTTTCTTTTAATTCGTATCCACCATGATCGCTACCTATCGCAACTTTTTTCATGAATTTTGTTCTCCTTTGGCAAATGCATTGATAATTCCTGCAAAAGATTGGGCATTCAAGCTGGCACCGCCTACTAGGACACCATCGATGTCAGGCATGGCACTATAATCCGCGCTGTTGCGCTCGTTCGCAGACCCGCCATATAAAATCGAAATACTATCTGCTTTTTGACCGACTATTTGTTTTAAGACAGACCGGATATAAACGTGTGTTTGCTGGGCTAGTTCAGCTGTTGCTGCGAGTCCCGAACCAATTGCCCACACCGGCTCATAGGCAAGAATAAAATTACTTGAATCGATATCTTTCAGCGCTCCTATAAGCTGACTTTCCAAAACTTGTTCCGTTTGCATTGCATTTTTTTGTTTTAATGTTTCACCAATACAAATGATTGGTGTTAGTGCGGACTTGAGCGACTGAATAACCTTCATATTAACTAAGGCATAATCTTCACCCGCATATTGCCTTCTTTCCGAGTGACCGATCAGACAATAGTCACAACCAACATCCATAAGCATGCTAGTTGATATTTCACCGGTGTACGCACCTTTTTCAGCCCAATGGACATTTTGTGCACCTAAGCCAATTGGAATTTTCGCTTGTTTGATAAAAAGATGGGCCGGATATAGCAAATTGGCGGGCGGACAAACAACCACCGATACATCATTGTTGCTGTTTATTGTTTGAAAAAATTCAGCAGTAGCAGCAAGTGTTTGATTCATTTTCCAATTAGCAATAACATAGATGCGCCGATTGTTTTGGAGTTGCAGCTCGCCTAGAGTTTGTCCAATTGCATCTCTAACTATATTCTTTATATAGCTTTCAATGGATTGTTCCATTATGATTCTCCTTACTCAGCTTTTGGTAAAATTCCATCAACTTCAATGTTTGGACGTGGTATCACGTGAACAGATAAAAGAGTACCAACGCGCTGTGCAGCTTCTGCACCAGCTTCTGTTGCAGCTTTAACGGCACCTACATCACCACGAACCATCACAGTTACAATTCCAGCTCCAACCAATTCTCTGCCAACTAATGTAACGTTTGCTGCTTTTACCATTGCATCTGCTGCTTCAATCGCACCTACTAAACCCTTTGTTTCGATCATTCCTAACGCTTCTTGACTCATTTTATTTCCTCCTTTGATTATCTCTAATTTTGGTTTTTCTTGTTTTTTTGCGGTTTCTTCTTGAGAAGTAACTATTTTTTCTTCTTTAGGCTTAGCCAATGACCACACCCCACTAAATAATTCTTAATCCATCTACTAAAACGCAGCGGCGAACACGTGTAAATGTTTTCGCACTAGTTAATCCTTCACCTGTTGGGCCCGCAATCGTCAGTGTTGTAAATCCTTCGCTCTCAAAGCCTAACCCTGCAACAGATGGTCCGTTTTTCACAAAAATAGTGGCTTGAATTTCTTGGGCCATTTTTGTTAAGTTGCTGATGTTTTGCGAGTGCATAACTGCTGTATGTCGATTCCCCTTTTCAGCAATTACGGCAAGCTCAATCGCTTTATCAACGTCAGGAACCCTGACGATTGGTACTATTGGCATTAACATTTCTCTCATCACTAATGGGTGATCCTTCGGTGTTTCAGCGATAATCAACCGGACATTAGGGTCAGCTAAGATACCTGCAGCTTGTAAAATGACATAGGCATCTTTTCCAATAAAATCTCTGTTCGGGTAAAAAGCATCATTTTTCTTCACTAGCACTTTTTCTAGCACCTTTTCGAGTTGGAAGCCTTTAAGCTCAATGGCTCCGTTCTTCACCATCTCTGCTTTAAGGGCATTTGCTACTTTTTCAACAACGAACACTTCTTTTTCAGCCGTACATAGTACATTGTTGTCAAAGCTTGCACCCATAACAATGTCTTTTGCGGCCTTTGAAATAATTGCTGTTTCATCAACTACAACTGGCGGATTTCCAGGGCCTGCTGCAATAACCTTTTTGCCAACAGCCATAGCTGCTTTGACAACAGGACCGCCACCAGTGACAACAAGAGCGTTCACACTAGGATGTTTCATCACTTGCGCAGACGTTTCAAGGTTTGGTTCACCAACAGTGGTAAGTGTGTTCTCAGGGCCGCCTGCAGCCACAATCGCTTGATTTAGCAGCTGTAACGTTTTAATCGACACACGCTTTGCGCTAGGATGTGGGTTATAAACAACTGTATTACCTGCAGCTACTAACGAAATCGAATTATTGATGACGGTTGCCACTGGGTTTGTTGATGGTGTGATAGAGCCAAATACACCAATCGGAGCATATTCCACAAGGGTTAAACCTGCATCGCCAGAATATGCGGTACTAACTAGATCTTCCACACCAGGTGTCTTATTCGCTGCTAAAAGGATTTTTACAATCTTATCATCTACTCTTCCTAGACCTGTTTCAGCAACTGCAAGCTCTGCTAACTCGGTAACATGATCGCGGCTCACAACACGCATGTTTTCGATCATTTGTCTTCTTGTTGATAATGGCAGTTTGCGTAAAGATTCCCAGGCAAGACTAGCCGCTGCTGCTGCTTCATCGACAGTTACGAATACGCCATCACCTAAAATGACATCATTTTTTGATTCTTCAGGTGTGTAAGCATTTTGGCTTTGTCCTAATTGTTGCAACACTTGTTCAACCATATTCTTAATATCAGTTTCATTTATTTGCAAGATTTAGTTACCTCCTTTTGTAAAGGTCAACGTTCCTTGAATTTCAATTTGATCGACAATTCCTACAATGGCTGCATCAACGGGGATACCATTAGTAATATCTGTTTGTCTTGCCGAGCTACCACTGACAAGTAACACCACTTCACCAACACCAGAGCCAACCGTATCAACCGCAACGAATGAATTCCCGTATTCTTCAAGACTTTCCATATCAAGCGGTTGAACAATCAGCAGTTTTTTCCCTCTTAATTTCTCAGCTTTAGTGGTGGAAACAATCGATCCAACCACTTTACAAATGATCATTACGTCCCTCCTTTCAAAGAGTCCGTTTTGTTGATATGAATCTTTAACTCTTTCGCTAAATCCTTAGCTGATGGAGTTACCTTACTCTTTGTGGAAACAACAATTTCTTTTAAGCCATCCTGATAAGCTTTTTCAACATGTTTTGCTAGAATGAGAGCTTGCTTTTCATGATAGCTTTCATATTGATCAGCAACTGTTTTAACCAAATTACTTACCTTTACCCATTTCACCTGATCTTCCTGAATCCTGCTTATATAAGCTTGCAAGCGTTCTTGGACAGAATGTGGTGCATGGATTTGTTGATAAACATTGGGTTCTACATCATTGTTTGCGATAACAATCGGCTTCCCCAGTAATTGATATTGAAGGGCAACCCAAACCGCTAACTCATCATCCATCGTTAACGCAAGCTTTGACAACAACCGATATGATGCGACAGGAATAACGAGAAGCGATGATTTTTCAATAATGGCAGTCAACTCTTCTTGCCCCGATTCTTCTAATAAAAGATAGGAATTCACCTTTAATTGATTGGCTAGGGGCAGCCACTCTTTTGATAAAAATAACGTTCCATCGTAAGCAGCAAGTAACTTAGTAACCGCTTGCAAAACTTCCGCTGGATTTTGAGATTGATAACATAATAGAATAGCAATCGTTTGATCCTTGTGCATTTGCAAGTTATCGTTTATGTAAGCTTCAACTACCTGCTGGACAAGTATTTTTACCTTCGTTTTGATATCCACCAGCATTACTCCCCACTCACTTATTTTCGACTAAGGGCAGCAACAATTTCTCCCAATTGTCCATTTTTGATGTTTGCTGCATTTGCTTCATCATGGTCGATGTGCATCTCAAGCTTGTATTTTGGTGAAATACGAATCAGGACATTGCAGAAAATAACCCCACGAGCGCCACCCACTTTTACTTGGGCAAGATCACCATCCACTACACCAAATGCCTGCCCGTCACTCGTGTGCATATGAATGTGACGTGCGGCACAAATCAGTCCTTCTTTAATCGTGATCTGCCCTTGTGGTCCTTCAATCGTTATCGGTTCCGAACCCAAAATATCACCAGAATGGCGAAGAGGTGGTTTCACCCCAAGTGTAAATCCATCGAGTAACGATACTTCCACTTGTGTGTGACCCCTTGCCGGTCCTAGGATACGAACATTTTTAATCTTCCCCTTTGGACCGATAAGTGTAACCGTTTCGTTTGCAGCAAATTGATTGGGCTGGGATAAATCCCTTAGCTTTGTTAGTAGAAAACCTTTTCCGAATAGCCGCTCCACATGTTCAGGTGCTAAATGTATATGTCGATTTGAAGCCGCAATCGGAACCTGCTTTGTTTTTTCGAGTAGTGTCTTTTTGACAATCACTTCAACTAGTTTTCTAATCTTTTCATTATCCATTTATGTGATCACCCCCAATGTCGAGCAAGGCCTTAGCAGTATATTGATCAGTAATCAGGACATTGGCATGATGTCCCTGTAAGGCACCGAATATGCCATCGACCTTTGTGTTCCCTCCTGCAACGAGAATACCGTATTCTTTTTCGGATAAATGTGAAAGTTCAATTCCAATCGTCCGATCATTTAGTGCTCCGTGGCTAATATGTCCATCGATATCAATAAACCTTGAGCAGATATCACCAACCGTTTTATTTTTTCGTAATATTTCAATATCGCTGTCTAAAAAATACCCAGCATGCATCAGTGTTGATTGTTCACCAGGGTCACCCACTGTGAAAATGGCAATATTTGCTTGCTTGCCTAACTCCAAAATTTTCTTTATATGTCGGTCAGCAATGATGGCTTGTTTGACGACAATATGGTCAACGACCGCAGGTACCTGCAAGAAATGTGGTGTAGTATTGAAGGCATTTGCAAGACCATTGATGATTTCTGACGCATACGTATTTGACTCAGAGTAACTCACTCCACCATTTAGTTGTACAACCGTAACATCACGTACATTCTTCGGTTGAATTTGTTTCGCTAGTTGATATAATGTTGTTCCCCACGTAATCCCAATGGTATCGCCACTTTTAACTATCGTTTCCAAATAATCTGCGGAAACTTCCCCAAGCTTCTCTTTGATCAGTTCATCCTTATAATCAGGAATTGGCGCGACAATGCAATGTTTTAAGAGAAATTTGTTTTTTACCTTTACTGCTAGCTCCAGAACATCTTCGGCGGGATCACATATTTTGATAGTGACAACACCTTCCTGGACTGCTTGCGAGAGCAACCTAGAGACCGTAGGGCGAGAAATACCTAATTTCTTCGCAATTTCCTGTTGACTGTAGTCTAATTGATAGTACATTTTTGCCACTTCAACAAGTCGCGAAATTCTTTCGTCCGCCATAGTTTATTCACCTATTTTTTTTAAGATATATAAATCAACAAACACCATTTTTAAAAAGAAAACGGTTACAACATTTTGTTAACGTACTGTTTCACATTTGTTTATACTACTTATTCTTATATGAAATTATGTAAAATGATAGTGAACATTTGCTAAGTTAATTATAACCCACCTAAAAAATCTGTCAATCCATCTTCTGAATATTTCCGACAATTTTTTTTGGTAAATTCGTTACCATCGTTAGATACTGACTAATTTGTCGATAGCTCCACCCCTTTTTCACATAAAAAGATCATTCGCACTTACAAAATGTAAGATTAACATTGTTCTTTTTTGCTTAGAGGCTTTTATTTAACGACGCTACTAGTGTTTTGAAAATAAAGTTCAATTCCTCTACCTTTATATTTAAGGGCGGCGCACTTCAATCACTATCTGAAAATGATATTAATCTTGCAAATGGTGTACTCATCAAAGAAGTTCGCATTGACAAAATGGAAAAGAACTATCGAAAAACGCATATATTACGATTAAATGATGGAGCCTGCACCGGTGACGCTGGAATCCTATATGT
>JAIMAD010000157.1 GCA_023512145.1 Bacillus sp. (in: firmicutes)
TTTTTTAGGCTGCAACGATTTCATCATCACTGACTTCATCGAAAAGACCGTTCGATTCCGAGACAGCACAAACAGCTAAATCCCAGCTCGCTGGATTGCCAATTCGAATGGCTGTTGCAATCGTTTCTGGGTTTTCAAAGATTCGATTATGAACGAGAGCTGCCGCCCCTGCCGCTTCAAAACCAAACATTCGTGGTAAATCCGTCCCCTTCTTCTCAGCAAATTCCTTAAACCCTTTCCAATAGGCACTAATATTTCCAGCGTTCCCAACTGGAATGGCTAAAATGTCAGGCGCCCCCCCTAACTGCTCAATAACCTCAAAGGCAGCTGTTTTTTGCCCTTCTAAGCGAAATGGGTTAACTGAATTGACGAGGGTAATCGGTTCTTGTTCACTAATATTGCGGACCATTTTTAATGCTTGGTCGAAATTGCCCTCAATCGAGATTATGTCTGCTCCGTACATCATCGCTTGTGCGAGTTTTCCCATCGCTATTTTCCCCTCAGGGATTACGACGATACATTTTAACCCTGCTCTGGCCGCATAGGCTGCAGCTGAGGCAGACGTATTTCCGGTTGAAGCACAAATGACAGTCTTACTTCCCGCTTCGATGGCTTTAGCAACAGCCATGACCATGCCACGATCCTTGAAAGATCCCGTCGGATTTGCCCCTTCCATTTTCACATAAAGCTCCACGCCCCATTCTATTGAGAGCCTCTCAAGCATGATTAAGGGTGTATTTCCTTCATTTAATGTAAGTTTTGGAGTTTCTTCGGTTACCGGTAAAAATTCTTTATAGGCGTCTAATAATCCTGTCCATCTCTTCATAACGATTTCCTCACCACTTTATAGGCACTTTTGATTTCCTGGACTGCTTTGAGATCTTTTAATTCTAGTAAAATTTGATCATAATTTGTTAAGGATGTCCGATGTGTGACTAATACAATTTCTGATATTTCATTTTTCTTAACGGGTAGTTGTAATATTTTTTCAAAGCTTACACCGTATTTCGCAAAAATAGTTGTAATTTCCGCGAAAACACCGACCTCATCCTGGACACGAATCCTTAAGAAATATTTAGAATACTTCTCCCCATTATCCTTTAATTGCTTTCTATATTGCGGTGTGACCGCACTACGGCCATTCACACCCAACCGTAGATTTTTGATCACTGCAACCAGGTCTGAAACGATCGCCGTTGCAGTTGGTAAACTTCCGGCACCAGGTCCATAAAACATCGTTTCACCAACAGCTTCACCGTATACGTAAACGGCATTATATTCATTTTGCACAGAAGCCAGTGGATGGTTATTCGAAAGGAAGGTAGGGGCAACACTTACCTCTACTTTTTCTCCTTCACGATGTGCATAGCCGATTAATTTCATTGTATATCCTAATTGTTTTCCATAACGTAAATCTTCATCCGTAACTTTAGAAATTCCATCGACAAAAACATCTTCTAAATCAATATGCATCGAAAAACCTAATGTCGCTAAAATCGTCATTTTACGGGCAGCATCTAATCCATCTACATCAGAGGTTGGGTCAGCTTCGGCAAAGCCAAGCTCCTGTGCTTCCTTGAGCACCTCGTCATATGGCCGACCTTCATCGCTCATTTTTGTTAAAATATAATTTGTTGTTCCATTCACAATCCCCATTAATTGCGTAATGCGGTCAGAGGCAAGACCATCGACTAAGCTTCTTAATATGGGAATCCCACCGGCAACACTCGCTTCATAAAACAAGTCACAGCCATGTTCCGCAGCAACAGTCAACAGCTCTGAACCATGCAAGGCCATCAAATCTTTATTTGCGGTAACAACATTCTTTCCTTGTCTAAGAGCACTTAGTAAGTAATCCTTTGTTTCGTCAACTCCACCCATCACCTCAATAATTACATCTATATCCTTATCAAAAATAATTTCATCCGCATTTGATGTTTTTACCTTTGGGTCCACATCGACCGCTCTCATCTTATGTATGTCCTGAACAAGGATCTTTTTTATGACAACCGGACACCCCACTTGGTGGATTAATTTATCTTGATTATTTTCAATGATTTTTACTACGCCTGAACCAACTGTGCCTAAGCCTAATAACCCAATCGAGATTGCTTTCATGACTTTTCCCCCTATATTCGTCCGTTTCTCACGCACAAATGTATTTGCATTGTAGACATTATATGATTCTCTATATTTTTTTACAATAGATTTGTTTTATTATATCAGACTGTAACCGCTTACTACCGCATCATAACAGGATTACTATTTTTGAGTAATATTTACCTCTCTTTCTCTTTTCTTACTTCAACTGCACCATAGACTATTTATGTGACCTTTAGCTTTCAATTTTGACCATTATTAATGTGTTGGACTAATTTAATAAGACGAACAACCCTTGAGCAATCGCTGCCGGGTTATTCGTCCTAATCTACACATTAAATTGTATTTGCCTCAGCATGCTAAGAATAATTTCTCCACTTTATACTATTCCCTTTAAATCAAGCACGGAATCCAGAATAAATTCCGCATTATGTTTTTCAAAATCACTTCTGGCATCCTTCCCAGAAAGACCTGTTAATACCGCAGCAAACTGGCCTCCCATTTGTCTTGCAGCAAGTAAATCTGCCAAAGAGTCTCCAACAATTAGCACCGTTTCACCATTTTTTATTGGCAAAGGAATGCTTAAACATTCTTTTGCAGACATTTCCTTCCCATGAAGTCCCAAGATATATGTAAATGGATGCGGCTTCGATAGCGATTTCTGTTCAGGAAGATCGGTTTCCGCTCTTAACACATCATCCGCCGTTACAATCCGCTTTCCATCAAAATGCTTTAACCAATCTAAATGAGCAAACGGTTGAATCGTTTCTAATTCTGGCCTCCCTGTTCCGATCCCAATCGTTAATCCCTTTGTTGTTAGGAATTGAAAAAGCTCGTCGATTTCTTCCTTAGGAGCTAAAGTTGTTTCGTTTGCTAAGAAGCCCTTCTTTTCTGTCTGGACAGAAGGTCGACCAGTAGATGCAAAGACGTTCTCGTCACCAACATACCATTCTTGGGAAACATGCTCACACACCGACCATAGAGCCCTGTGACCCGTGAAGATGGAGGTATCAACCCCAAGCCTTTCCTTAGCTAGTCTATTTAAGTAACCAAGTAATTCTTGTTTCATCTCCGTTGACCGCGAGAAATCCTCAACAAAAAGATTAAAGTCAATCTTTACATCATAATTCCCTAAAACCTTGCCTATGTCTATTAATGTTTCGCGAGAGATTGGTGCCTGACACCATTGGGTAATCTTTTTAAATTCTGTATCTTTGATTTGTGTCAACAGGTGGATTAGTTGATGGCTGAAGCTTAGATAAATCATGTCCCAGTTGGCGTTTAGGCCCCGTGACTTTAAAAACTTAAGGACCTTATCGTCTTGGAAAACTTGCTCTCTGATTACTTTAATCTCATCTTCATTATAGTCTGTTTTGAATTTACTAGATGTGAGTCCTAAATAATTCGAACTATACATCATCTCCCAAACGGTTAAAGCCGACGCATCAAAATAGTGTTCCTCACTTAAAAGGACTCCATCCACATCGAATAAAATTGTTTTTATCAACTACTCCACCCCTCATTTCTGAGTCTACTTTATTACGTCATCGTAACACAGTATTTCAAATTATTTAAAGGAAATTAGTATAAAAGGAAATAATAATAGTAGATTGACATCACAAATAGATTGTTGTAAATTAAATCGTGTAAAATTAAATTGTATTGGGGGAATATTAGCGGTTTGAACTTAGACGATTTTTTAAAGCTTGAGAATCAATTATGTTTTTCCATCTATGCTTGTTCGCGCGAGATTACTCGGTTATACCGTCCAATTTTAGATAAGCTTAAGCTTACCTATCCACAATTTTTAACGTTAACTGTTTTATGGGAACAGAATCATTTGACCGTAAAGGAAATTGGCGAGCGTCTTTATTTAGACAGTGGTACATTAACTCCCATGCTAAAAAGGATGGAAGCCATTGGATTGTTACAGCGCATCCGGGCAAGTCAAGATGAGCGGAATGTTTATATTGAATTAACCCAAAAAGGCAAAAATCTTAGAGAAGAAGCGCTAGAGCTCCCAGAAAAATGCATACCGCATTTCCAACTTTCAAAAGATGATTACAAGGACTTGCTAACCAAAATGAATCGATTAATTGAAAATCTGCAACAAGTAACAAGAGTAATAAGATAGAGGTGAAAACAATGGATATGGATGTAACACTAGAACAACCTTTTGAAGATAACCGGAATTTCAAAGAAATAATTAAAAACCAAAAAAGCATCGTTGTGTTTGTAAGACACCCTGGCTGACCGGTATGTAGAGAAATGCTGACGCAGTTGCGTGAGAGATACGAAGAGTTATCGGCAACAGGATATCAAGTAATTGTGATAGCCCCATCTATTAAAGTATATTTAGAACAATTTGTGCAAGTATTTGGCCCCTATCCATTCCAAATCTTTGGAGATCCTAAACGGGATCTTTATCGTGAGATGGGACACAAGACCATGCCAAAATGGAAGCTACTTCTTCAAGCAGGAATAGCATTTGTCAAACATGGTTCAAAGGGATTTCTCCCAAGTGACGAAGCAGAGAAAAAGCTTGTCCAAAAGGCAATGAAAACACACGATATCTATATCCAGGGTGGTACATGGATCTATAATGAAAATGGTAATGTCATTTGGAAGCATATCGATACAGAGCCAGCAGACCATGCTTCGATAAAAACGATTTTAACCAAAATCCAATAAAATTTCGGATTAATGTAGATACTAAAAAAAGCTAGCCAATCGGCTAGCTTTTTCCATAAGGAATTATTTCGCAAAACGGTGGTTGCCGATAGTTACCGTTACTTCACGAGAAAAGATCCATTTACTTACGGCTGTGTCTGGGTTATAGAAAAATAACGAACCATTACCTTGGCCAATAAATGCCAATGCTTCATTTACCGCTTGTTTTGATGCAGCATCTGCCGCTTTCTTAATGGCACCATTTTGAACTGGTGTGAATGCATAATGACCATTAGATACTTGATTTACTACACCATTGATAGTATTTGGAAATTCAGAACTGGCAACACGGTTAAAAATAACGGTGGCAACGGCCACTTTCCCCGCATATGATTCACCTTTGGCCTCTGCATGGATAAGCCGGGCAACTAAATCTTTCTCCGCTGCTGTAACCGTAGTGCTTGGGATTACTAGATTTGTACCGGCATGAAGTAGACTACCAGTTTTTTTGTTCGCTTTTAATAGACTATTAACTGGTACACCATACTTCGATGCGATTTTCCAAAAGCTTTCACCAGATTGTACTTTGTGTGTGGTTGTTGCTGCTTCCGTCGTTCCATTTAATGTAAAGGCAGATATTGATAGGATTAAGCCGGTTGTTACCATTAGTTTTTTTAGTTTATTCATTTTATTACCTCCATTTTTTAATTCCTCGTTTTTCTACTACCTAAGGCTAACAGTTGTAATACTCTTATTCATTACCCAATAAATGGTATCCAATAATCAACTTAGGTAGTGCCCACCACGAATGCATTCCAAACTAATTGGAAGTAATAACCACTCTTTTCTTTTTTCCTAAAAATAACTTTCATGGAAGGGTTAGGGCTGTTTATTGCATCTTTGTATCAATTATGAAACAATCAAATAAGGGGGAAAGACAGCCCAACTACATAATCTTCACCAAATTGACAATAGAATTCTTATATTTGTGCAGGATTTCCCCCTTAACTTTGGTAATAATAGAAGAGAGACAAAAAGGAGGCAATTTAGATGGAAAATCAGTTAGTCAGTGTACTTAACAAACAAATCGCAACTTGGACTGTCATGTATACGAAGTTACATAACTACCATTGGTATGTGAAGGGTGGACAATTCTTTACCTTACACGTAAAATTTGAAGAATTTTATAATGAAGCCGGACTACATGTTGATGAAATAGCAGAGCGCTTGCTTGCTATTGGTGGAAAACCTGTAGCTACCATGAAAGGCTGCCTTGAAATTTCCTCTATTATGGAAGCAACAGGGAATGAAAATGCTGATGAAATGGTCGAGTCGATTATTAATGACTTTTCGATTATGATTGGTGAATTAAAAGAAGGAATGGGCTTTGCAAGTGACGCGAAGGATGAAACAACAGGCGATATGCTGCTTGCGATTCATTCTGGACTTGAGAAGCATGTATGGATGTTGTCTGCTTTCCTTGGCAGAGCAATTTAATTACTTGAAAAAGAAAAGCGCAAGCGCCTTGGTCAGGGGCGACAGGCGCTGGAGGGCCTGGTGATGAAGTCGTCTCTTTGACTTCATCACCAAGACCGAAGCGACCCGAGCCCCCTAGGCGCTGCAGCACGGACAATTCTCAAAGTTAATAATTTTATACTTTATTATCATTTAAAAAAGGGCTGACCTAATCGTATTTTCGAATACGATCAAGCGTCAGTCCTTTTTTTTATCCTAGTTTCCATTAATCTTTTACTTCTTAAAAGTAGGATGTGGTCTTCTTCTTCTCTTAACAGATCCTCTACCCACTTGTAAAAGCGTTATCAAGCCTCCAAAACCCATCAAAAGGAAGCCAGCTAATTGGTTTTGGGCCATTATTTGAGCTCCAGAAATCAATAATCCTGTTCCAAATATGGCTAGAACGATTTTCCTTGTTTGGAAGACTTGCTGGTTCATCATATTTTTTTCAAAGGCTTTTGATGGCTGAAACCTAATATCGCCAGATTCCAGCTGGTCAATCAGCGTAAATACTTTTCTAGTTGCGGGGATGACATTTAGGAACGTATTTTTGATTTGATCAAGCACCGTGTCTTTAGCAGAACTGCTGGTTTCACCGCTCATGATGTCTTCTACATATGGCTTCGTATTCGCAACGATATCAAACTCCTTGTCCAACCCATTGCAAATGCTAAATACAGTCATAATGGCCTTCCCTAAAAAAGTCGTTCGTGAAGGGATTTGAAAAGGCTGTTCGTATAAGAATTCACGCATTTCTTCTAGAAACCCTTCGTTATTAATCTTATCAATGCTAAAACCATCATCTGAAAAACCAGTAAGAATGACTTTAATATTCTTAGATAATGCGTTCTTATCTGCTTTTTTTCGTAAAAAACCAAGGTTATCAAAGGCTTCTACAATTCCCCCAGCATCCTTCAGGTAGATGGACATGGCAAGTTTGACCATATTTTCCTTCATCTCGTCAGAAATAGTTCCAACCATTCCAAAATCGATATAGGCAAGCGTACCGTCATTTTTTACTAACAGGTTGCCAGGGTGCGGGTCGGCATGAAAGAACCCATCCTCCATTAATTGCTTTAAATAGGACAAATAAAGGATGGATGCTAGTTTCTTCTTATTAATTGATGCACCCTCTAATTTATCAAGCTCATTTATTTTTACACCTTCGATGAACTCCATGACGAGCACCTTGCTAGTCGTTAGCTCCCAATGGACATTTGGTGTAGTCACACCTGGAAAACTACTAAAAGAATCTTGAAACTTCTCTATATTTTTTGCTTCCTTAATATAGTCCAGTTCTTCCATAATAACTTCATCAAACTCATTGTAGACGTCCTTTAAATCGACAAACTTACTAACCTTTGTGAAGCGGCGGGCAAAAGCAATCAGCACTTTCAATGTGATCAAATCAAGTGCAACCGTTGCCTCGATACCAGGGCGCATCACTTTTACGGCAACAGTATCGCCATTTTTCAGAAGTGCTTTATGGACTTGGCCTAACGACGCTGCCGCAACAGGTTCATGATTGAAGGAATCAAACAGCTCAGAAACCTTACCCTTCAATTCTGCTTCGATTCTTTTAATGGCAATCTCTGAAGAAACCGGTGCCACAGAATCCTGTAGCTCTGACAAAACATCAGTATATTCCTTCGGTAAAATGTCTACCCTTGAGCTCACAAATTGACCTAGTTTGATAATAAGTCCGCCCATTTCTACAGCAACTCTTGTAAACTTTTTTGCTTGGGAGGTGTAGATGGCCTTGTACTTTTTAGCAGAAGTATCTTTATGTAAAAATCTCTTTGTTTTTCCCAGCCACCAAAACTGCACAAAGAAGCCAATAAACATAAAAAATGTAATCCGAAACCTCTTGTTGAACAGCAAACGTGTCATCTCACGCATCCTTGTCCACCCCTTTTCTTTTGCCACAACATGGGACAAGCCTGCGTGGTTTTCTAGCTGTCTAAAAACTAAATCGACTTATTTTTCTAATACATCTTCATCTTCATCATCATCTTCTATTTCAGTCTCTGTTTTTTCAAAAATTTCTTTGGCAATTTTCTCGAATCTCTTTGATTTGTTAAAAAAGAAATTAGCAAACTTGTTCATAATCTCTGATTTGACAAGAATAACAGTGCCCTTCTTTGCGTCCCCAAAAACAACAAACTTTTCTCCTGCTTTAATACCTAATTCATCTCGTGCCTCAGCCGGTATTACGACTTGGCCTCTCTCACCCATACTTGTGGTTCCAAAAATTTTACCATGATTCATCATCATCACTCACCTCTCCCTTGTATGATATATCATATTTATCATACCTACAATCCATTTCACGAATTATACATAAAGTGGACTTAAGGAGAACTAATTTTCTTCCTTTGTATGAAAAAAGACAGTGCTTCACATCATTTTTTTCCAGCGTGGGTTTGAAGTGTTTTTCATGAAAGATTCAATTCATCAACGTTTGTCCGTTTCATTTGTACGACCTTTTGCATAAATTATTATTATTTAAGGGGGAGGTGACCATAATATGTCTGATAAAGGCGGCAGAAACAACAGCAGTTTTGCGTTAATTGTTGTCTTGTTTATTTTATTAATCATTGTCGGAGCATCTTACTGGGGTGGAGGTTATTAACATTTAATTCACCATATCCAAGGCAACAAAAAGAGAGCGAGAAACTTATTGGTTTCACCGCTCTCTTTTATTTCCGCTTCAACAGCTCACAATTAAAGCCGAATCGGATTCGCTGCTTTGATTCTCCTAAACGCCCTTTTTGCTGATGAAAGTGAATCTTCCATCAGTGGGAGTTTTACTGCCCGTTAATCTGCAATAAAGTGGAAGAAAAGAAAAAGCTGGCCAACAGCTAAGCTTTTGGGACAGCTTCTTCTTTTTGGTGGCGTGCTATGACAATCAAGCATACCGTAATTATCGTAAATGCAATAAATGCCAATAATGGAATCGTAATAAAACCAAGCCAGTTTATGT
>JAIMAD010000158.1 GCA_023512145.1 Bacillus sp. (in: firmicutes)
GTTAGAGTTTTTAATAATGTATTATTATATTTTATTTAATGTCATACTCTAGTTTTTGTTTTGATTATATGTTTTCTTCAAATTTTATGTAAAAGTGAAATCAAATAGAGCTTGGAATATTCAAGCTCTTTTATTGTGAATTCCTATGTGATTTAAACTGTGAAATATTTGCTAAATGCATTGTTTTTTGGTCTGTTTTTTTATGTTTTGCACCTCTGAAGTAAACCCATTATTGGTTGACCAGGGGAGGCTTCTTTTCTTGTGCAGCTCTAAATTTGTTCGTCTCTACCTTTTCAAAGCTTAAAAGGACCTTCATTTTCAATAAAATGTATTGAACTCTAATATAGATGATGAATATTACACTTAACCATGTAGATAAACCGAAAATTATGCCTAATGTCAAGTTGTAAGATTTAGAATTGAAACACCCAAAATCAAAGACAATAGAAGAAACAAGGCCTCATTCGTTTTATTTAACAACGCTTCTCTAGCTAAGTATACTTGGACAGCTTTTAATTTCAAATCATTTGGGTATTGTTTATTCGCTCTAGACATAGAAAAAACACCTCCATGTTGTAATTATGGGTTTCATACCCATTTTTCAACATAAGGTGTTTTTATTTGTCTCATTTTTTTTGGTCAGTGCGTATCTGTATTTCATCATGAATTGATGGGTTTTTATACTATCTACTTAAAGAGGATAATACTACTCTAGGGTTTTTGTTTAAAATAAACTAACCAAAAAACTAATAAAAATACATACAAAGACACTGCCTAACAACAAATTTGACGTTTTTATTTTCTTACCAATCAACCAATACATTATTCCAAATACAGCTAAAGGGACGAGTCCCGGCATAATCATATCCAAGTATTTCGTCAATGGTTCCGCAAATTTCCCACTACCTATCATAATTCCGGATAAATCTAATTGAACATAACTTGCAATCATACCTCCTATTGCTGTCAAACCAACAACACTCGCCGCATATGTGACTTTATCCATAATGCCTGTTTTTTCGGCATTTGTAATAAAATAAGCCCCATATTTATAACCAAAATTCAAACCATAATAACGAAGTAAAAAACCTGGCACGTTGTATAATAACAAGAACAAAATCGGACCGATTATATTTCCTTTTGATGCAAACCCAATAGCTACTCCAGTCGCAATAATCCGTAACGTTCCGACAATTAATGAATCGCCAATTCCTGCTATTGGTCCCATTAGCGATGTTTTCACTGCTGTAATGGCGGAATCATCAAATTCTGGATTATTTGCGTTTTCTTCTTCCATCGCTGCATTAATCCCCATTAATAATGATGATAATTGCGGAGTAATCGCCATAAAATCAAGACTTCTTTTTAATGCAGCTTTTGCTTTTCTCGAATCATTCTTAAACAAACGTTTAATAACTGGCACCATTGCATAAGAATATCCTAAATTCTGTTGGCGTTCAAAATTCCAAGAAGAATCTAATTGACAAGACCGCCAAAAGATTTGACGTATTTCTTTTTTCGTTAACTTTTCTGAATTAGAATTCATTATCATCAATAACCTCCTGAACTTGATAATTTGAAGATAAATGTCCTGTATTGAATAGCAAAATAGCGGTTAATACACAAGCAAATGCTGTTACGCCAAGTACACTTATTTTTAAATATGCTACTAATAAAAATCCTAAAAATAAGAAACAAGCCGTCTTTTTGTTCACAATCATCCTAACCAATAATGCAAACCCAATCGCCGGAATAATCCCCATTGCATAATTTAGACCCGAATTAACAAAATTAGGTATTATATTTACAAAAGATTGAATGGCTTTTGAACCTAAAAAGAATCCGGCAGAAGTCAAACCAGCTAACAATATTGCCTGACTAAAAACAGCTATGTAATGCATGCGATCAATTCCTCTATAATTCGCTTCATTAACATATTTGTCTGCTTTTGCAGCCAATAACGGAACCCAAACAATCATTAATAAATTCCATAACATCTGCATTAACATTGAAATTGGAACAGCTAATGCCACTGCTGTTGCTATACTAGAGTGTGTTACAATCACATACGATGTTCCGATAATAGATCCCGAAACCATATCTGGTGGGTTACTTGCTCCTATAGCCATCGCTCCTAACCAAACCAACTCTAATGTAGCCCCTACTTTAATACCTGTTGTCAAATCTCCTAAAACAAGCCCCACTAACATTCCCATTACAATTGGTCGACTAATCATACTACTACCGAAATAACTGTTTAAATAACCTAAAATTGCTACTAAAAAGATAAGCAATGTTTGTGTTAACATGCCACGTGTCTCCTTTTTAAATTAAATTCATTACATTTTTAGCTGGCTCATCAGGCACCATTTGAATTTCCAATCGGATTCCTTTATCATTCATTTTACGTATTAACTCACAGTCCTTATCAGAAACTGAAAAAGCTTTAGAAATTTGTCGTTTATTTTCTATTAATTTTGCACCTCCTAAATTAATCATTTTTATTACATCTACTTTTTCAGATAATCGATACGCATCTTCTACTGATTCTACAATAATCAATAATTTATATTTGTCTGTTACCCCACTATTTAATGATGTTATAGAATCCTCTATACTCTTCATTACCAATCTTATTCCCTCGGGTTTTGCCATGCGTAAAGCTGCCATGCGTAAAGAATCTTTCGCAACTGCGTCATTGGCAATCAAAATACAATCTGTTCCTAATACTTTTGTCCATGAAAATGCGACTTGTCCATGTAATAATCGATGATCTACTCTCAATAACTTAATCATTAAAACCCCTCCGTATATTGCTTACTGTTTCTACTACTGCTTTGACATTTTCAATTGATACATCTTCTTCTGCTACATGTTTTTCTTTAAAATAACTCCCGATAATTGCGCCGTCTGCATATTTAAACTGTTCTTTCATGTTTTCAGGAGTAACACCTGCACCAATAATGAGTGGATAGCTCCCCAAAGTATTTCTGAATTGGATAATTTTCTCCGTTGAAGTTTCTTGTCCAGTTGCTTCTCCTGTAACACAAATCGCATCACAACGGTCTTGTGCAATGATTAAATCTTGTTCTACCGTATTTTTCGATAGTACCGGTTGATATTTAAAACGTACTCCTCCTAAAATATATCCTGGATAATCTTGATACCATTTAGTAAAGAAAGCGTCTAAAGTTTCTTCATCTCTAGGTTGTACATGCCCTACAACAGAGTCTAACTGTACAAAATTTGCTTCATATCCTTTGGCTAATTCAAATCCCATCTGATCGACATTTAAACAATTTACACCATAAGGAATAGGTAATTTGCATTTTTCAATATATTGCAATCCTTGTTCTAAATTTTTATAAGTACCAAAATAGTTTTCAATAATGACAGCATCTAATCCATAATTTACATAAACGTCTAGTTCCCTCTTCAATCTTTCCATTACATCTTTCTCTGAGGTTCCTTTCAAATGTAGCATGCCAAAGATAACCTTTTTCTGTTGGAACATATCTAAAAAATTTCGATCTCTCATAATTGCCTCCAGTTAATTAAAATCCTTCTTCGATCATAGGACTTAATTGAACATATCGTATACCTTCTCGTGCCTTTTCAACAATTTCATGTGCTTCTTTCTCTCCAATTTTTTGTGTATACTCGATACAAACCATCAACAATAAATTTAAATTCGTACCAGCGAAAACCTTTACATTTTCATATTTCAATAATTGGCACATCGCACTACAAACACTCGCACCAAACAAATCCGTCAAAATAACATATTCTTTTTCTGCACTCACATCTGATAATATTTCTTTTTCAAGTTTCTCCACAAAATCATCCGCAGACATTCCAGGAAGTAAAGTATACGCTTCCAATTCATAAGGAAGATCTCCACATATCATATTGCCGGCATGTGCTAAACCCTGAGAATAATTTCCATGTGAAGCAATCACAATTTTGCGCTCCATCTTTAACACCTTCCCTAAACTTGTATTATGTTGTATTATACAAATATAGGTTAATACAACATTGGCAGTGCTGTCAATGATTTAATATCAACTTTTTCATCTATAATGAAATGCACTTCTGAATAACAATGATATCAAGGTGGGAATTGGAATGGAAAACTTAAATCAATTGAATGCTATCACTTTACAAGAGCAACTATATGCAATTCTTCAAAAAAAAATTCAAGAGGGTGATTATAAACCTGGAGAAAAGATTCCTTCTGAAGCACAACTAGAAAAAACATATAATGTTAGTCGTGTAACTGTTAGGAGCGTGCTACAAAGACTTGTGGATCAAGATATTTTGTTTAAAAAACGAGGAAAAGGGACCTTCGTAAATAATGTTGTTCACACAGAAAATGTCCTAACCGGTGGAAGTTTTACCGAAACATGTAAAAAAATGGGTAGAATTCCTTCGACAGAAATCATTGCTTTTCACAATGAAGCGGTGCAAAATGAACTTTTTGCTGAATTAAAAGATAGAAATAACGAAATAATTTTAATAAAAAGAGTGCGAAAAGTAGATGAAACACCTTGCATTTTAGAAATTGATTATTTACCAACCAACTATACTTTTTTAACAAATTTACAAGATTCTCTTTTAGAGCAATTAGAAAGAGAACTACACACTAAATTACAAATTTTCGAAGATTATTTTCAAATTATCTTTTCAACGAAAGAAATGGCTGAATTGTTAAATTGTTCAGTAGGGATGCCTATATTAGAAGTAACGCAACATGTTTACAATTCAAAACATGAATTAGTCTATATCAATAAACAATATATTTTAACATCTAAATATGTTTATGCCGTTCAATATAAAAAGTAGTGAAAAAAAGGAACTCATTCTGAATAAGGATGCTATTCATTTTATCGAGATTAGCATCGACCACTAAATTGAAGAAGACGAGTTAATAATACAGTTAAGTAGAAAAGAAAAATGTTTATGATGCAAAAAACACATTAAATGACTCTTTTCTACTTTACAATGTATTTTCACAAACACTTCAAATAAACATGATGCAGTAGCAAGAAAAATGGAATGTTTATTATATGAAAGTCAAAAACAATAGCACAGCATCACCAAATGAAAAGGTGATGCTGTCTTGTTCTTTTATATCTATTTAACTTGACTCGCCATTGGTCTTTTGTGTCACGCGCTCACGTATCTGTTTGTATTAGAAACGACCAATGTTTCCCCTGTTAAGCCAGACATATTTACTTAATAGCCAGAAAAGAAGCCAAATATATGTCCATTACAAGGTCCACATAAAGAGGCTAAACAAGTCATGGCAAAGATAACACTGGAAATTAAAAGGAACGAGTCTCTAAAAGAATCAAAAATGTTGTTGGGAGAATATCTAAATTATTGGCTACACAACTATGCAAAACCGAATACAAGCCACAAAACTTTTGCCGAATATAAGAAGATAATCAAAACTCATATTCAGCCCTCATTAGGGCACATCATGCTGAATGATTTAAAAAGTACTCACCTACAAGAGTACTATAGAAAAAAATTACAAGGTTTAACCGCTCAGTTAGTGTTACATCACCACCGTATCCTATCAAAATCATTAAATGATGCAATAGGTTGGGAGTTTATCAGCAGAAATGTTGCAAAAGGCGCAAAATCACCTAAACCAGTAAGGAAGGAAATGAAAACTCTGAGTGTTGAACAGCTAAATTTATTTGTAAAAACAGCTAAGGAAAAATCACCTGTGTATTTTCCAATCCTTTTCGCAACTGTACACACTGAAATGAGGAAAAGTGAATTAATCGGTATAAATTGGGAAAATGTTGATTTTACTTCAGAAAAGTTTTATATCCGTCAAACCATTACGGTGGCAAATGGGAAGTATTTCTTCAATAATGTTCCAAAAAATGAGAAACCTAGAGCAGTTAGGCTTACTGCTGAGCTTAAAAATTTCTCAAGAATCTTAAACACGAGCATGACAACCGAAAAAAATTACTTGGAGAATCGTATAATCCGTATAATCTTGTGTTTTGTAACTCGAAGGGGAATATCATGGCTCCATCTGAAATTACAAGAGCGCTTAAGCGAGTGCTCAAAGCTGCAGGGCTTCCTGAGATCCGTTTTCATGATTTACGACATTCTCATGTAACGATGTTATTAAAATCGAATGTCCATCCTAAAATAGTAAGCGCACGACTAGGGCACTCCAAAATTCAGGTAACATTGGGTACCTATTCACACTTGACAGATTCCATTGAAGGAATTGCCGTTGATTATTTAGATGATATTCTCGAATAAAGGGCACAAATTCCGAAATGGCACTTTTAAGGCACTTGCATATAAAAAAAGACCGGAGAGCATCCGATCCATGTATGTAAGGAATTCGCTAGAACCCTTGGTATTATTGAGTTGGCGGGACTGCGTGGGAATCGAACCCACCAGACCTGGCACGCAGGTCTCAAGCAGTTTTGAAGACCGTGGAGGACACAAGTGGTCCAATCAGTTTCAATTTCCTTAGTAATATCAAGGGGTTTCGGCAGTCTCTTGATAGATTTTTAGACCGTTTTTCCTCAACCTCTATAGTCCCCATTTTAGAATAAATATTTACTTACAATATAAAAAATTATCCACTCAGCAGTAAGGCAGAACCAAAAATCCAGTTTAGTTTTAAACCAGTTTGTGAATCACTTGAAAACTCTCAATAGAAAGATAACAAAGATGAAAAAGTAAAACTCGCCCTAATATTTGCAAGTTTTGGATTGTCAACACTAAACTAGACAGTTTTTTTAAGGTGTCCAAGTTTGTATTTTATCGGGCTTCGGTCAATGAAACTCTCTTTCACTGAGCACCGCTGGGGTATTTTTTTCATTTTCCATTGCAAAAAAAAAGCAGGAAAACAAGACCCTGCTTTAGTTCGTCGTATTCAATGAAATTAATTGGTACGTTAATGCTGTCGTACCGTTTTCCCAGACTACTTTTTTTATGACAGCTATTCCACTGGAATCACTGTCCATTGTTTTTTTAACCTCTATTGGAATATCGATTGGATAAAGTCTGTATCCTTCTTTTTCTAATAAAAAAAGATTTTCCTCTATCCTTTGCTCTCTTCCCTTTGTTACAATCATCGTATTTAACTCAAGAGGCATACCCATAAACCATCCGCTCCTCTACTAGTAATACCTATATATTATCATCTTTTGCTGTGACTTTTCATCCACTTCGTTAAATCTTCGACGACTTTTCTATTTACTGCGGGTGGAAAGTAATGTGTGAAATCCTCAAAGTACCAACAATCCACCGGTTTTTCTAAATGCTTGAGACGTCTTTCAAGACGGTGCGCGTGCTCAACAGACACATTATCATCCATAACCCCATGGATAATCAGGACAGGGGCTGTTAGCTTCTCCAACACATTTAGTGGTGTACGCACATGGTACCGTTCTGGATACTTTTCAGGTGTGCCACCAATAACCCTTTTCATCATTCTTCGTAAATCTTTCCGTTCACTATAGGTTAGCGACATATCACTTACACCACCCCAGCTGACAATCGATGCACTCTCGGGATATTGAATTCCTGTCAACAACGCCATTACACCTCCCCGCGAAAAACCAAAAATATGAACAACTTGGACCCTTGGTAAAGATTTTAACAACAAAAAAGCTGCAAACGCGTCTTCTCTGTCCGCCCCTGCAAAATCCTCATTCCCTTGCCCACCTTGATTTCCACGATAATAGGGGGCAAAAACGACAAACCCTTCAGCGGCAAACTGGGCTATTCTTGCCGGTCTAACTTTGCCGACATTTTTGATCCCGCCACGCAAATAAAGAAAGCCATCATAGCTTCCTGCTATTTTCGGTTCGGCCAGCATCCCTTTCACTTTTAATCCCTTTGAAATATAGGTAACTACCGTTAATTGAATGGTGGGATTTGGAGAAGGAAAGCGGTTAATATCAATGATTTTGCCACAGTAATCTTTCACCCTAATCGCTCCTTTATTTTTTCCTGAATATACTTATAACTGGGTAATCACAATTCACACTATCCCCTTTTTTTCATACACTATTCTAGGCACATACAGCCCAAATTTTCCAATGTAAATTAGGAGGTTCATTTAATGAAAAAATGGTTAAAACTCAGTTTTTCCTTTTTACTCATCGCTATTCTTATGTTTTCATTAGCTGCATGCAATAACGATTCCAATACTGATACAAAAAAACTGGAAAAGGTTCGAATTGCTGAAGTTACCCGGTCAATCTTCTATGCTCCTGAATATGTAGCGCTGGCGAAAGGATTTTTTAAAGCTGAGGGCTTGGATGTAGAACTAACAACAACCTTTGGTGGAGACAAAACCATGACAGCTCTACTCTCTGGCGGTGCTGACGTTGCTCTCGTTGGTTCTGAAACATCTATTTATGTCTACGCTCAAGGGGCTAATGACCCCGTTATCAACTTTGCACAATTAACGCAAACCGACGGAACATTCCTTGTTTCAAAAGAAAAAGTTGAAAATTTTTCATGGGATCAATTAAAAGGAAAGACATTTTTAGGGCAGCGAAAAGGTGGCATGCCACAAATGGTTGGGGAATTTGTGTTAAAACAGCATGGTATAAATCCACAGGAAGATTTGAACTTAATCCAAAATATCGATTTTGCCAATATCGCTAGTGCCTTTGCTTCAGGGACTGGAGAATTCGTTCAATTGTTTGAACCAACAGCAAGTATTTTTGAAAAAGAAGGGAAGGGACACATCGTTGCGTCCTTTGGGACCGAATCAGGTCATGTCCCATATACAACTTTTATGTCCAAAGCAAGCTATTTGAAAGAAAATAAAGCTACTGTTGAAAAATTTACTAGAGCAGTTTACAATGCACAACAATGGACAGAAAACAATAGTGCCGAAAAGATTGCCAAAGCGATTCAACCCTATTTCGAAGATACAGACTTAGAAATTATTGAAATAGTTATTGACCGCTATAAGAATCAAGGGTCTTTTGCCACAAACCCCATTCTCGATCAGGAAGAGTGGAACAATCTTCACAATATCATGAGAGAGGCAGGGGAACTTCCAAAAGAAGTTGAGCATACAATGCTTGTAAATACTGAAATCGCAGAAAGAGTCAGTAAATAATAATTAGATTGGGAGGCCGTCCATATGAGTTTCTTGACCGTTGATGCCATCCATCACACATACTTTACCAAATCTACTGCTACCGCGGCCCTCTCGGATATAACACTCACGGTTGAGGAAGGGG
>JAIMAD010000159.1 GCA_023512145.1 Bacillus sp. (in: firmicutes)
CGAACCATTTCCTAATTAAGTTACCCTTATCATAAGCAAAACTTGTGTAGAACTTAGGGGGAAGTTATGTGGAAGTTGTGAAGATGGGTATATTCTAGTGGAATTCTATTCGTCGACCTAACGGAAGGCAAAAAAAATAGACCGGTGAGAGCACCAATCCAAATATGGGAGTTTTTAAGAAATGAGCTCTTCGAACCATTTCCTAATTAAGTTACCCTTATCATAAGCAAAACTTGTGTAGAACTTAGGGGGAAGTTATGTGGAAGTTATGAAGATGGGTATATTCTAGTGGAATTCTATTCGTCGACCTAACGGAAGGCAAAAAAATAGACTGGTGAGAGCACCAATCCAAATATGGGAGTTTTTAAGAAATGAGCTTTTCGAACCATTTCCTAATTAAGTTACTCATATCATAAAACATACATATGTAGAAGTTATAGGGAAGTAATGTGGAAGTTATGAAGATAGGTGGATTCTAGAGAAAATCAACTCGTCGACCTAACGGAAGGCAAAAAAATAGACCGGTGAGAGCACCAATCCAAATGGGAAGTTTTTAAGAAATGAGCTCTTCGAACCATTTCCTAATTAAGTTACCCTTATCATAAACAAAACTTGTGTAGAACATAGGGGGAAGTTGTGTGGAAGTTGTGAAGATGGGTGTATTCTAGTGAAATTTAATCTGCGATCTTAACTGAAGGCAAAAAAATAGACTGGTGAGATCACCAATCCAAATGGGAAGTTTTTAAGAAATGAGTTTTTCGAACCATTTCCTAATTAAGTTACCCTTATCATAAACAAAACATGTGTAGAACATAGGGGGAAGTAATGTGGAAGTTGTGAAGATGTCATCTGATAATTAGCTTGGTTTTCTTCCAGTTAAAACAACTTCCTCCATAAAAGGCGAATAAGTCTTCAATAGTTGCGTGGATTCATCATCTAAAACCCCTCCTAGATAATTAGCTCCCCCCTTTCGATTAACTATAAAACCAAAGTATCAGATATTATTATGAAATTGTAGCATTATAGTAAAAACAGGGATAAATGCTAATTTTGTAGGTATTCTGTTCACAGTTTCAGGGGAAACCAATTCCCGAAAAAGTGCTTAACCGTGATGTTCTTGATAATGGGCAAGTACCTATTCCTCTTTGAAGATGTGCACATACACTAGTTAGCAACCAGCAAAGGGGGGATTAAATAGTGGAAAGACAAATTGGTATTTATGCTGGTAATCCAGCTCAAGGCTATCACCATGGACATGGCGGTTATTATCCAGGACATGGCTATCATCATGGACATGGCGGTTATTATCCAGGACATGGCTATCATCATGGACATGGCGGTTATTATCCAGGACATGGCTACCATCATGGACATGGTGGATATTATCCAGGACATGGCTATCATCATGGACATGGTGGTTATTATCCAGGACATGGCTATCATCATGGTCATGGGACTTATAATCCAGGGCATCGTTAATTGGATAACTTTCCAAAGTAGCACAAAAATACATTCTTGTAGAATTATTTGGGCTTGTGGACTAAGCCAATTAATAAGAATTCAGGAGGATGTTAAAATTGATTCTAAGGAAATATTTGTCGCTACTAGGAATTGGTTCGGCGAAAATAAATCTCATCCTTCCAAATGGGCCGTACAGACCAGGTGATTCTGTTCACGGCTATTTTTTGATAAATGGCGGGACAATTGAACAGCAAATCAAACAAATCGACTGCGATTTAGTGTTGATTAACAAGTCTGAAGGAAGCGAAAATGTAATTATCAGCACGACAATTTTGATGTCTGCATGGATTGATTCCCAGGAAACAAATAAAGTGGCATTTACCTTTCATCTACCAGATCCTGTCCCTAGTTCAAGTAAGGAAATTTCCTACCTTTTTAAAACAAAGCTCACCTTCAATAAAGGAATAGAGAGCTTTGATCAGGACAACATCAAAATTATTGAGTAATCTATTAATATATTGAAATGGAGTTCTAGACTTTCATTAATGACCTTCCTAATTTGAAGTTAATATTAATTTATGGTCGCCAATAATCCGGATTGACGACCTATTTCTCTCTTTTCACTAAGTACAGTCGGCGATACTCTTACCCTTGATGCCTGCCACTTGCTTGGATTAAGTCTAAAAAAAGATTAAACAAGTATAAAGGATGAAAAAACACTTTATGGGTTTTAGCCACCTTTTGTGCATAATCCTTCTAAAGCAGGAAAAAGTAATCGGAAAAAGGAGTGTGGGGTTTGTGGTCGGAAATGATGTCATCAAGGAGTTAAATACTTTTTTAAAGGGTCAATACATGGGAATTCATGCGTATGAACATTTACTACAAAATTTAGAGGATATGGACGTGAAAAAACAATTTCAAAGAATTCAACAAGAGCATAAGCTACATGCTCAAAAGGTTGCTGAACGAATCCAAAACCTTGGAGGAGTACCTGTCGATGATGAGGGGGTGATGGGCTCGATTCAAAGTTTTTTTAGCCAATTCACTACTCCCGACACAACTGAGGAAATAATAAAAAAAGCCTTAAAAGGAGAAGATTACTATGGAATCCACCTTTCAGGAGAAATTGTCAAAGGTGACCTGGATACCAAAAGCCAAAACATAGTGGATGAAATATTAGCTGAAGATCATAAACATGTAGAATTTTTGAATAAGTTGCTCCACAATACATAAACCGCGTTAATGGAAATAATTTGCAAATTACCGAGTGTAGTTGTCTTATGCATTGAAAAGGAAATAGTTGAATTTCTAGTTAATTAAGGTCGTCAATAAACCCGAATGGAGAGCTCTTTCTCTCTTTTCAATGATTACTATTGAAAAACTCTTCACCGCTCGGAGCAACCATCATAAATATTTTATAAATGAAAAACCATTGTCAGTCCTGATACATCGATGTCTTATCATGCCGGGGAAACGGAAATCGGTGTGCACATGCCGGGACTGACAGATGAGATGAGTCCTATTTCCCTAGAACTTTCCTTCTTTCCTGCTTGGATTGAGGGGGAAGGTAAAATCCAGATTAAGTAAATTGAATATTTCTATAGTAAAAGAGAGCGAACTGCTCTTTTTTTTTGTTTAAATTTGGTAAACTAGTAGTAGAAGGGAAATCTCTCCTAGACATCGAAAAAATTGCAATTATCTTTCCTCGATTTATTTCTATGAAAAACAACAAATGCTAACATTAACATTCTCAAGTGACACAACCAACCTACACTTCCCTAAAAACTCCACCATCAAGAATAGAATAAATCAACATAAAGCTTTCAATTAGGCTTATCCCATAATACCAGACACTGAATTGCTCTTTCATGTGATTAACGCCGCAAAAAAAGAATCAATCAAATCATTACACCGATATTGTCAGATGTCATGACACCTTCTATACTGTTAAAGAACAGGAAATCGAAAAGTACTGGTCAGAGAAAGGAATATTGGCTTCAGACATGGAAACAGCTACATTTTTTGTGATTGGTGGATTACGCGGTATCAAAACCGCTTCCAAAAATAAATGTCACTGCCTGAAAAAAAGAGGGGGATCTCGAAGGGGGAATTAATGAATATCTTGATGAGAAAAACAATAGCAAACGTGGGGAAGAGCAAGAAATTCGCACCGCATCCGGGAGTGATTGTTTCTTACGATTAATCTTTAAAAAATTAACAGGGGGGTTATTTTGATGAAAAAACAAAGTATGTGGTCATTCCGCCTTTCAACTGCTTCCTTAGTTCTCATTCCGGCTGCAGTAGGTATCAATTATATTGGAAAGTTATTTGCGGGATTGTTAAAGCTTCCGTTGTGGCTGGATTCCATTGGGACAGTTTTAGCCGCTATGCTGGGTGGTCCAATTGTTGGTGCATTAGCTGGTGCCATTAATAATATTATTTACGGCTTAACAGTGGACCCGATTTCCTTTGTTTACGGAATTACTAGTGTTGCTATCGGATTAGCGGTTGGAATTCTGTTTTACAATGGGTATATTTCAAGTTGGTCGAAGGCAGTTGTCGCTGGTTTGATCATTGGAATTGTTGCCACCGTTGTATCAACACCAATCAATATTGGCTTCTGGGGTGGAACAACAGGAAACGTTTGGGGAGACGCCTTATTTACTTTCGTTCTAGCAAATACAGATTCTACTTGGCTGGCATCACTTCTTGATGAAATTGTAGTCGATGTACCGGATAAATTATTGGTTGTTTTGGTTAGCTATGGTATTTTCAAAGGATTACCACGAAATATCGTTCAATTATATAATACCAACAATAAAGTAGAGACCCTGGATTAACCTCTTGAAGTAGAAAGTCGGTGATTAATTCGTGAAGTCGATTAGCTTATACCAGGAAAGGTCATCCTTCGTTCATGATGTTGATCCAATTACTAAAATCTGGTACATTCCTTTTGTTATTTTGTTGACTATTATTCTACCATCGTTTAGTATATCATTTCTTTGTTTTGGGTTTAGTATAGTGTTGTTAACCGCTGCAAAGGTGATTAGAAAAGCAATTCCAGTATATGGCTTTGTACTTTTCATCCTAATTACGGTTGTCTTTATCCAAGGAATGTTTAAACCGGAAAATGAAACTATCCTGTTTCAAATTGGTCCGATAACCATGTACAAAGAGGGACTGCTTTATGCTTTAACCATCACCCTTAGAGTAATCAATATTATTGGAGCTTTTATGGTCCTTGTTCTGACAACAAAACCATCGGATCTGGTGGAATCCTTAGTTCGAAAAGGAATGTCACCGCGAATTGGCTACGTCATCAGTTCAGTTTTTCAAATCATCCCAGAAATGATGTCTTCGATGGGAACGATAACAGATGCACAAAGGGCACGGGGGATGGAGACGGAAGGAAAATTACTGGTAAGAATAAAAGCATTTTTGCCGTTACTCGGGCCTGTTGTCCTTGGCTCATTAATCAATACGAAGGAAAGAGCGATGGCATTAGAAGTGCGCGGCTTTAATTCCCAGGCCCTGAAAACCTATTTATATGAAGAAAATAAATATGCACCTGGTCGTGTCATTCGCTCGGGTATGGGTTTGTTACTTATTGCTGCTGCCCTGTGGAGGATTCTACCATGAAAAAAATTATCGTCGAAGGTCTTAAATATAAATATCCGTTAGCTGAAACGCTCGCGCTTAATAATTTATCATTTCATGTGGACCAAGGGGAATTTATCGGTATTATTGGGAGAAATTCAGCGGGCAAATCGACATTGTGTCAAGCACTTGTCGGTCTTGTTCCCCATTTTTATAAAGGGGCTTACGGAGGTAAAGTGATTGTCGACGGGCTAGAGGTAAAAAATTATTCGATTGCTGAAATCTCTTTAAAGGTCGGGATTGTTTTCCAAAATCCATTTACACAGGTGACGGGCTCGAAATTAACGGTTTATGAGGAAATTGCCTTTGGTCTTGAAAATATCGGCATACCTCGTCCTGAGATCATTGAACGGGTTGATCGAGTGCTTAGCTTGTTAAAGATTGAGCATGTTAAGGATCATAATCCCTTTGATTTGTCAGGCGGACAAATGCAACGAATGGCGATTGCCAGTATCATCGCAATGAAACCGGACATTCTAGTCCTGGACGAACCGACCTCACAGCTTGACCCGGCCGGTTCAGAGGAAGTGTTCCAGGCAATTCAAAGCTTGAGCAAGCAGGGGATAACAGTCATTCTGGCTGAGCATAAAATGGAGAAGGTCGCCCAGTATTGTGATAGGGTATTGCTACTAAATGACGGGGGAGTTGTCGATTTTGATACCCCTGAAAAAATTTTTTCAAGAGAAGACCTTGATAGTTTGGGGGTGGCCACGCCTGTTTACACCATGGTATGTAAAGTTTTAGGTAAAAAAAAGACAGGTACTGATATGTATCCTGTTACATTGGAAGACGCCGAAAAAGAATTGAGGGGGTTGCCTAAATGATTAAGGTATCCAGTCTTTCTTTTTCATATAATAAAAAAACTCCTGTACTTTCCGGTATTAACTTGATGTTTGACCGTCGTTCTACCGCCATCATTGGTCAGAATGGGGCGGGAAAAACAACTTTCGTCAAGCTACTGAAAGGTCTGTTGAAGCCTGATGAAGGGGAAATCTTGATTCAAAACATGGATATAAAAAATTCAACTGCTGCTGAATTAGCAAAAACAATCGGACTAGTTTTCCAAAATCCAAATGATCAGATTTTTAAGCGTAATGTTTTGGAAGAAGTCATGTTTGGGCCACTAAATATTAAAATGGATAAACTTAAGGCAAAGGAAAATGCCATCCAAGCTTTAAAGATGGTCGAACTGGATGATAAACTTGTCATGAATCCACATGATTTGAGTTTATCTGAAAAGAAGCTACTTTGTATTGCTTCAGTAGTCGCGATGGATACGGATATCATTATTTTGGATGAGCCGACGATTGCTCAAGATAATAAAGGCAAGGAAAAAATCCGTCAAATCATTCAAGTCTTAAAGGACAGAAATAAACTTGTGATGACGATTATTCATGATATGGATTTCGTCGCTGAGAATTTTGAACGAACGATTGTGTTTGCGGAAGGAAAGGTCCTTCTTGATGGGGATACGCGCCATGTATTTTCTCAAAAGGATATGTTGAAAGAGGCCTTTGTCGAAGCACCGGGAATTACACAATTGGCGCAAAGACTCGGATTTAAGGACACCATTTTAACTATTGAAGAGTTTATTAAAATGAAATAAAGTTGCTGTCCACTTTGGAGTGAGGGAGTTGTTATGTGGATTATACTGATGCACGATGGCCACTATTAGTGTTATGATTATTTCATTGCGTTATAGTGTAAGCACTAACCCTATTGATTGGTAAGGTAGGAGTTTGTCTACAATACTTAAATAGAATTAAAAAATAGATAGGATGACACGATGAATAAGGAAGTCAGTCTAAAGGTGAAATCGAAGTTCGTAAATAAGCTAAAAAGTGGCTATCCACTGATAGCCAAGGAAGCTATCAGCAATGTGAATGACCTCGTAGAAGAGGGTTCCATCGTGAAATTGGTCGACGAAAAGAACATGTTTATTGCTAAAGGCTATTATGGTAAGCAAAATAAAGGTCTTGGTTGGGTACTTAGTAAAAATGAAAATTCTCCGATTGATCAACCTTTTTTCGAGAAAAAACTAAAGGCTGCCATCAAGGAGCGAGCATCATTTTATAATAATGCTGACACCACCGCGTTTCGGGTCTTTAATGGTGAAGGTGATGGAATCGGTGGGTTGACGATTGATTATTTTACGGGCTATTATTTGTTAACCTGGTACAGCAAGGGTATTTTTCGTTTTCGGGATTACATTATTCAGGCATTGCAGGAACTCGTTGTATTTAAAGGGATTTATCAGAAAAAGCGCTTTGATGAAAAAGGGCAATATATCGAGGAGGATGACTTTGTCGCAGGTGAACGAGGGCAGTTCCCACTGATTGTCAAAGAAAACGGCGTCAACATTGCTGTATATTTGAATGAAAGTGCTATGGTCGGAGTGTTTTTAGACCAACGGGATGTAAGGCGAACGATTAGAGATAAGTATGCGAACGGGAAGACTGTATTAAATACATTCTCCTATACTGGGGCATTTTCTGTTTTTGCAGCAGTAGGTGAAGCAACCAAAACGACAAGTGTGGATTTGGCCAATCGAAGCCGAACTAAGACGATGGAGCAGTTTCAGGTAAATGGAATCGATGCTGGTCCACAAAGCATTATTGTTGAAGATGTCTTTAATTACTTTAAATATGCACTCAAAAAACAGCTGAAGTTTGATCTGGTTATTCTTGACCCTCCAAGCTTTGCACGATCAAAGAAATTTGTCTTTAGTGCAGAAAAGGACTATAAAAATCTTTTAAAAGAAGCCATTGCTATTACAGAGGGTAACGGGACGATTATTGCATCAACAAATTGCAGCACATTTGGGATGGAAAAGTTCAAAACATTTATTAATGCGGCCTTTATGGAGTCTGGTGAACGGTATAAATTAGTGGAGGAATTCTCCCTTCCAGTCGATTTTAAAACTATCAAAGAATTTCCAGAAGGTAACTATTTAAAGGTTGTCTTTATTAAGAAAGTGAAATAAAAAAAGGTGACTGAAAACCACATGAAATTAATGTGGTGTCAGGCACCTTTTTTATGTTGTTCAAGTTTATTTTTGGTATATAATAGAAGTAAGATGTTCACAAAAATGTCACTAATTTCACTTGATTGTTATTGCAATAGTGAAGACTATACATATTTGGAGGGATCGTAAAATGATTAGAGCTGCTGTCGCGGGTGTTATTGGTTTTATTCTTATTTTTATCGAGTCGATGATTGTAATGAAGTTTAAAGGTCTCGAAACAATTGAATTTGGTGGTTTAGCTCCTTTTATAAACGTTTGGGCGATGAATTTCTTTTTTGTTTTTGCGATCCTAACCCAGGTCACAAATTGGTATTTGAACAACGAAGATTTAAAGGAAGATAAAAGCTATTAAGTATCGTTAATAAAACAAAAGAGCCTTCATCTGGAAATAGTCCAAGATGAAGGCTCTTTTGTTTTATTAATTTTAGTTGCAATTCATATTAAATTATTACCCGTTTTGTTTAACTGTTTTTTTACCTTTAAAAGCAGCGTTGCGGATGAAAGGGATAACCCAACGGTCAAGTCCGATACGGCCTGCGTTATAGCCAGAGAAAAGAATGATAGCTCCTAAGAAAAGATCTGTTGGAATATGTGATACAGTCCCAGCTAAGAAGAACGAAAAGTTCATTACGAGACCAAAGAACATGGCAGCAGTAGTTAAGCAACCTAGCATAAGTCCAAGTCCTACTAAAAATTCACCTAGTGGAACAATCGTGTTAAAGATATCGATATTTGGTAGTGCAAAGCTTTGTAAGAAATCTACATACCAGCCGTAAACCATTCCTCCATCGGGACCTTTAACGGGATTAGCAATTGCATTCTTTAAATATCCTGAAGCATCAAAACCGTCAGCTAATTTATGGAACCCAGCTGTTAACCAAGAATAGCCGATATATAAGCGAATAACTGTCAAAAGTCCTGCTGCTATTTTGTTTTCTCTTAACCAATTTACTACCATGTGAAACACTCCTTGTTAATTAAGTTTTTTTAATAAGTTTTATATATTAAGTACATTGCTACTATATCAAACTTATTTTGAATTCAGGGGAGTTTGTTCATGAGTTCACAATTCTGTAAAAAAA
>JAIMAD010000160.1 GCA_023512145.1 Bacillus sp. (in: firmicutes)
TCTTTTACCGATAGATAGGTAATGTGGGAAACTCCTTTTTCTTTTGCCCTTTTAAGAAATGCCTTCATTGCACCCGGGACTTTTGCCTCCGGTGGAAATAGTAAAAATATGCCACCGATCCCTTCCAAAGAACTCTCGAATGTTTCTGGTTTATTTAAGTCAAACTTCACATACTCATATTGTTCCCCAAACTTTGCTTTTGCCTTTTCAATATTTCTAACTGCACATCTAATGGTGGCCTTTTTTTCGATAAGCTTTTGCGCAACCTCAAACCCCACATTTCCAGTAAATCCTGTTACTAAAATAGTTTTCATTAAAATACCTCCACCCTTTTATAGACCAGTCTATATAGTCCTATTAAAAAAATAGCATCAACTTGCTATTTTTTTAATAGGAATGGAACTTGCTTAGCAACCATTAACAGCGGCTCACTGTTTCTTCTTGTCAGAGATAAAATAAATGCGCCTTCAATCATCGCATTAATCACGATGGATAACTCAAGTGCTTTGTCAGGGGGGAAACCCGACTTTTCCATCTTGTTGGCAAATAGCTTTTCCCAACTTAGATAGGCGGAATTACATGTTTCCCTTAACAGCTCACTCATTACCGAGGTTTCGAGTGCAACAGTTGCGATTGGAACTCCTTCTGTGTTTCCTCCTTGAAAAAAACCTTTGGCCATCGTAATGATTAAATTTTGGATTGCTGCTACTGAATCATCATATCCGTCTAACCCAACCTTAATTCGCTCGCCAATAATCTGGCTTGTCAGTTTCACCGCCTCTACCGCCAACTCCTCTTTGCCATCTGGAAAATGATAATATAAGGAACCCTTAGGTGCACCGCTTTCCTTTGTAATTTGATTAAGACCTGTAGCGTGATAACCTTGCATTTGAAAAAGTTTAGAGGCTGTTTTTAAAAGCTTATCCTTGGAGTTTTCTTTTCCGTTCATTTTAGGCGCCTCGTTTCTATACCAATTGGTCTACATAAATTGTATGCTTTTAATTTGCTTTTGTCTAAGATTAATTTAAATACACATCCATTTATACAGCACCTATACCTCACAATGACGTAGTAGCACACTGGTGCCCTATACAAAGGCTGTAACTAAATACAATCGCATTGATAGTTTTTGTTTGGAAAAGTAATCATACATTTTTGTGTGCTCATATTCGATTTTTTTTGTAGATGTCATTCGTTTTTGGAAAGACTAATGGTCCTGAAAGGTTCATTTCCTTTATATATGTTGGAAATTTCGTTATGATTATATTTAGAAAGTCGAAATACGTTTCAGAAAGAAGTGTTATTTACCTTGAATCAGCAGGAAAGTGCAAAACGCAATGTAATGATCATGTGGTTTGCAAACTTCTTTGTAGCCGGAAGCATGACGATGGTTATGCCGTTTCTTTCGTTGTACATTGAGACGTTTGGAAACTTTTCAGAAAAATACGTTCAGCATTGGTCAGGAATAACATTTAGCATTACGTTTGTTTCTGCCTTTTTTTTCTCGCCTATTTGGGGCAAAATTGGCGATCGTTACGGGAGGAAAAGAATTCTCATCATTTCCGGAATTGGGTTGGGCTTATCGATCTTTCTAATGGGCTATGTCACTTCCGTTTGGCAGCTATTGATGCTGCGATTTTTCACGGGATTCTTCTCAGGCTTTATTCCGATGTCACAGGCTTTTATCTCAACGCAAACACCGAGAAAGATTGCAGGACGTGTTCTTGGCACCTTGCAGACAGGCAGTATTACTGGTTCTCTGTTGGGGCCGCTTTTGGGTGGACTATTAGCAGATTCACTTGGCTTTTCCGACACCTTTAAATGGACGTCCATTTCCATTTTCATCTCTGCCCTGCTCGTCATCGCTACCAAAGAATTTGTCCTTGAAGCTAAAAAGGGGGCAAAAACTCATTATACAAGCAAGGAAGTTTTACAACATATTATTGGTAATCCGCTTTTATTGAACGTGTTGCTTATCTCTGCCCTTGTCCAAATCGCCCATTTCAGCATTCAACCGATTTTATCCTTATTTGTCATCGAATTACACGGTCCAGTAAATATCGCATTTTATTCCGGGATTGCCTTTTCTGTCGCTGGTCTCGGAAATTTGATGATGGCGAGAAATTGGGGGAAGATTGCTGATAGATACGGCTATATCAAAATATTGGTCATTCTTCTGTTCCTGGCTGGAATTATCTATTTGCCAGGTGCAGCCGTGACGAGTTATTGGCAACTTATCATTATCCGCTTCGCACTCGGTGTCACAATTGGTGGTATTATTCCTGTTCGAATTGCCTATATCCGCCAGGAAGCTCCAATTGCGATGCAAGGTGAGGTCCTCGGTTACAATACCAGTTTTCGGTTCCTTGGGAATTTCATCGGTCCATTGTTGGGTGGATTCATCTCTGGATACTACGGTTTTTCAGCTGTCTTTATCAGTACAAGTGCATTGCTTATCCTAAGCGGAATCATCTTGTTAGTTTCTATGCAACGACGTCCAAAGCTAATAAAGCAAGAGGCTTAATTGCATCTTCGGAGTAAAATTTAACACAAACAAAAAAGCAGGATTTCCCTGCTTTTTCTATTTTTCTATCATATTTTTTAGTTTGCTAAAATCAGTCTCTGAATAATAGCTATTTTTGACCAGAATATTAGGACCTAGGCAAGATACAGCTGGGCAATGACAACTTAATTCTTTTGCTAATAAAGAAGTTTGCCATGTTTCAAACGCATTTAACAGATTCGTGGTTTGTATATTTCCTAGTGGTGGGGTATCACCGAAGTCAGTAACAATTATTTCCCCGTTAAATATATTTACATTCAGGCGACTTCGGCCATCTGGGTCATTTCTAACCGTGACATTTTTACTTTGATATAGTCTTTTTAACAGGTCTAATTCCTCTTTTTTGCTGCTGCAAGCATAAAATGGTAGCGTTCCAAATAACATCCACGTGCCTTCATCCCTAATATCAAGCAAATGTTGTATTGCTTCCCTCGTTTCACTCAGTGATAAAGTTTCAAGATTGCTAGCAAAGTCACTGGGGTACATTGGGTGAATTTCATGTCGAGAACAATGCATTTCATCAATAATCTGACGGTGAATTTTCTCCAAATGAGGCAATGTCCGTTTGTTTAACATGGTTTCAGCAGAAACCATCACTCCTGCTTTAACAAGCGAGCGGCTATTTTCTATCATTCTTGAAAAATATTTTGCCCGTTGGTCGATCTCAGGCTTGTGCTCCATCCTCGCAAAGCCACCCTCAACAAAATCATCGACCGTCCCCCAATTGTGTGAGATATGTAAGACATCTAAATAAGGCACGATGATCTCATAACGTTCTAAATTAAGGGTTAAATTAGAATTAATCTGTGTCCGGATCCCACGTTCATGCGCATATTTTAAAATAGGCACTACGTAGTTTTTTAGAGAGGATAATGAAAGCATCGGCTCTCCTCCAGTTATGCTTATAGAACGAAGAGTTGGAATTTCCTCTAGTCTTTGTAATATCAGTTTAAGAGGAAGTGCTACCGGATCTTTCGTCTGTAGGGTATACCATACAGCACAATGCTCACAGCGCATATTACAGAGTGTAGTTGTAGTAAATTCGATATTAGTAAGCTGTGGCTTTCCGTATTGCTCAATATCTAAATAAGCTTCCCATGGGTCATATCTTGGTGTGATTTTTCTCAAAGTTGACATCATAGGCTCCTTTAACTCAAGTTTACTTAACCATATAATTATAGCTGGTTTTGGGATGTATTTGCTATTTTCAACTGTTTTATTTGCTTTAACCTAAACACAAATATAGAAGAGAGATAATCCTTTTTAGTTTTAAAGACAATGGGAAATATATTCCACAACCATACATATCAAAGCTATTTTCGTTTAATAATAAAAGATACAAACGATTTTTGAATGGTGGTATCACTAAGATGGAAATGTTGCCTTTAAGTGAAGTTGAAAAATTAGCCTTAAAAAAGGTGAAAATATTTCGGCAAAGCATCATACGTTATCTCTTACGGTCGATGCTTGCCAGTATGTTTATTGGATTTGGAGTAATCGTTGCATTTAAAACAGGGAATTTCTTTTATATCGTGCATTCCCCTTTCGCCTACCCGATGGCTGCACTCACCTTTGGTGCTGCAATTATCCTAATTGCTTATGGTGGTGGAGATTTGTTTACCGGCAATACCTTTTATTACACGTATGCCGCTCTTCGTAAGAAACTAACTTGGATGGAAGTAATCAAGCTGTGGATTACCAGTTATTTAGGAAATATTCTTGGTGCTGTGGCCTTTGCGTTTATCATTTTCACAACCGGACTTTTTGCTGAATCCTCGGTTAATGGATTTTTATTAAATGTTGTCGAGAAGAAAATGCAGATCCCAACAATGGAATTGTTTTTCCGAGGAATCCTTTGTAATTGGCTTGTTTGCATGGCCTTCTTTCTTCCCATGAGCTTAAAAGGCGATGGACCAAAAATGTTTGCGATGATGCTGTTTGTGTTTTGTTTCTTTATTTCGGGGTATGAACACAGCATTGCCAATATGTGTACGTTTGCGATTGCCCTAGTGTTAAACCATCCCGGGACGATTTCCTGGGGCGGTGTAATCCATAATCTTGTTCCTGTTACAATCGGCAACCTGATTGGTGGTGCTGTGTTTATGGCCATAATGTATTATTACGTTAATAAGCCATTTTTGGATGACTTTGAAAAAGAACAGGGCGGCTAAGCTACCGTTCCCTGTTCTTTTTTATAAATATCGACAAATTCCCTGGGAAATATCAACAAGAGTAGAGATGTATCGACAATAATTTTTAACATTCTAAAAATTCAAGTAATTCCATTCTATTCATCCTTGCTGAAATTCTAAATTATTCTTTGGGGCAAGTTCTTCGCAATTATTCTTATCAGATAGTTCACCTAAAGTCATAATAATTGCTCAACTATTTATTTTTACTGATAAGGTAAACATACGCTTTGATCATAAAATAACTAACTTCCTCAGGTAGCAGTTCCTTGATTGGTTTTAAGCGATCGCGGCCTGCTTCCTCGACTGCCTTTTTTAAAAGAGGCGTGTAATTAGCCGGAATTAGTTCTGAAAAGTCGACGTTTAACCCATGTTGGGCACATTGAAGCAAATGACTTTCAACTGTGCTGACCGCTAAATTACGCTTTTCCACTATTTCCTTTATTGATAAGTGTTCCTGATGTAATTTCAATGTCTCTAAATGCGAATCAGTTACCCCTGCTTTTTTTGAAGGCTTTTTCAGGATTTTTGCAATAGGTTCCAGTTCGCTTTGATAGTTTGCATTGGTTTCGCAGAAAACACGAATAGCCTGAATAAACTTTATGCCGTATTTTTTGAGCTTAAGATCGCCAACTCCGCTGACCTGTAAAAATTCCTCGTTTGACTTCGGTAGCTTTGCACACATATCCTTCAAACTTGCATCAGAGAAAATTACAAATGGCGGCACTTTTTCTGTTTCAGCAATCTGCTTCCGCACCTCTCTTAATACCTCAAACAAAGGATCATCCTTAGAAACTTGTTTGACCTGAACGGTTTCGCGGCGATGTACCTGCTGATTACCTAAGAGAATATTTTTCCCTTTTGGCGAAACAAACAGGGTCGGAAATTGCCCTTGTTCAATCGCAAGTAATTCCTGTGAAATCAAGAATTCCATGAAGTCACTAACCTCTTTCAAACTACTACCTTTCATGATTCCATACGTGGGTAGCCTGTCAAAGCGCATTTCCATAACCTTTTTATTTTTCGATCCCGTTAACACTTGGGCCGTGAGTGTTTTACCAAAGCGCTGGCCCATCCGAATCACACAGGACATCACCATTTGTGCTTCCTTTGTGACGTCGATGTTTGTCCTCGTGTCCAAGCAATTGCCACATCTTCCGCACGGATTGGTCTCCGTTTCACCGAAGTAGTTTAAGATAAATTCCTGCAGGCAGTTTTCCGTATGGCAGTAATCGACCATTTGCTGGAGCTTTTCCAATTCTTGTGTGATACGACTACGATCGCTAGACTGGTCAATTAAAAACCGTTGAATTTGGACATCCTGAGATGCATGGAGGAGTATACACTCACTCTTAAGTCCATCCCGTCCGGCACGACCTGCTTCCTGGTAATAACTCTCCATATTTTTTGGTTGCTGATAGTGGATGACAAACCGAATATTGGATTTGTCTATACCCATCCCAAAGGCAGAGGTGGCCACCATCACAGTCGCTTTATCTTCTAAAAATCGTTCTTGTTCATGGTTGCGCTCCACATCACCCATTCCAGCATGATATCGGGCTGCCTTAATGTTTGCTTTTTGCAATCTTTCATAGAGTTGGTCAACATTCTTCCTTGTGGCAGCATAAATAATGCCAGCTTCTTTATCATTATTTTTAAGATATTCCTTTAAATATTTGTCCCGATTCTGTCCCTTGATGACAGTAAAGGATAGATTTTCCCGCTCAAATCCTGTGATAATCGTATTCTTTTCATCAATGTCTAATGAATCGCAAATATCCGCGCGTACTCTTGGTGTTGCAGTAGCGGTCAGGGCTAGGACGGTCGGCTTTTGCGGCAGGCTCATAATTAATTGTTGAATATGGCGATAGCTTGGCCGGAAATCATGCCCCCACTGTGAAATACAGTGTGCTTCATCCACTGCAACTAAAGGGATGTCCATGTTGTAGAGATCTTCAAGAAATTCACGTGATTCTAACCGTTCAGGAGCTATGTACAAAAGCTTATATTTCCCCTGCATCGCTTCATGCATCCGCTTATTTGCTTCTTTGAAAGTTAACGAACTATTGATAAATGTTGCTGGAATACCTACTTGAATGAGGGCATCTACTTGGTCCTTCATTAGTGAAATCAGTGGGGAAATAACAAGCGTGGTACCAGGTAAGACAAGTGCAGGAATTTGAAAACAGATCGATTTCCCACCGCCGGTTGGCATGACGGTGATCGTGTTTTCAGCAGATAAAACAGAGCGAATCGCCTGCTCTTGGCCGGTACGGAAAGTGCTATAACCAAAATGTGATTCTAATAATGGCAGTGCTTTTTCGAACAAGATCGTTCCTCCTTTCAATTTGAAACTCCATTCTATTATACCGCTTTTCAAGCTATTTTTAAGTATCTTTAGGGAAACGATTATTTCAAGACCAGTATAATGGAATTATTCCAGTGAAAAACTGAAAGAATTAATACTCCAACTATGAAAAAAAGAGCTGCTATGCAACTCCTGGTTGACCTTGTACAAGACTGATTAATTAATTAATTAATTAATTAATTGGTCTTTTATTTTCTTGGATAGCCTTTAGTAAAGAATCCAACTTCTCATTTCTTTGTTGATCCAATTTTGTTTTATCATTCATGAACTTTATTGTTCTTACAATAAAATAAATGCTTAACCCAAGAATTAACAAGTACGATAAAATTGTAATAATTGGAATAATCGAAAAAATACCAAGATTGCTCATCATTAAAAACTCCTCCAAAATTGTGAAATTATACCAATAGTATACATCAGAATTTTATTATTGTAATGGGAAACACTCTCTTTCTTTTATAACTACTAAAAAAACAGACTTCCGATTTTTCCTCAGAAAGTCTGAATTCCCCTTTTATATTTAGCTATTATTCAATATCTCATCTTTGTGCTCTCCATTTTTTGGAGGTGGGGCAATTGACAACTGCTCTAAATCACTGTGCATTTTAACTTGGTAGTCTCCCCAAGACGACGCAAAAATCAGCTCCTTTTCCTTAAAATAAGAGTTGTTCCCAAGTTCCCCGACTTCTAACACCGGTGCCATGCAGCAATCAATCTTTTGGGAGAACTCGATCCACTCATAAAATGTTTTTCTTTTAAAAAGAGCTATTAGCTCTTGAAATACAGGGTTGGTTCCATCCGTTTTGGAAAAATGGGCCCGGGTCCATTCAACATGTCCGTGCGCCTTACAAAAATTCTCCCAAAACTTCGGCTCCAACGCTGCCAAACTCATATAACGACCGTCAGCCGTTTCATATAGGGCGTAGGAAACAATGCTTCCGTTTAAAACGGAAATACCGGTTCCACCACCAGTTTCTTTTTCGACCATGACGTGATTTCCGAGGAGCGACACCAGCGTATCTGTAATGGAAACAGAATGATAGCTTCCCTTTCCAGTTAAAAAGCGCGATACGAGCCCAGCAAGAATCCGTTCGTTTGCTGCAAACCCTCCTAAATAATCTGCGACCGTAATCGTGGGTTGAACAGGTCTTCCTGTTTTGTCCTTGAACTGGGCCAAGACCCCGCTTAATGCCATATAATTGAGGTCATGGTTGCCTAGCTTACTTAACAGTCCTGACTGACCATAACCGGAGATGGAGCAGTAGACGATATCAGCCTTCACTTTTCGTACCTCGTCATAGCCTAGTCCGAGCTTTTCCATTACACCTGGTCTAAAACTTTCGAAGACAACATCGGCATTGGCAATTAGTTTCAGCACTGTTTCAATGCCTTCCCTTTCCTTCAAGTTAACGGTAATACTCTTTTTCTGGCGGTTATTGGCTAGAAAAACAAGGCCTGTTCCCTGTTTGGAAAACCCGGTATTTCGGGCTGGATCCCCTTCGGGCGGTTCCACCTTAATAATTAGCGCCCCCAGTTCCGCCAATCGTAACGTCGCAAATGGGCCTGGAAGATAATTAGTGAAATCAATGATTTTAACACCTGTCAACATAATCAGAACCCTTTCTTACGAACTAGTCGTACTTGACCCCTGCGCAAAAATCTCTTCCAACTGCTTTCTCAACACAAATTTCATGATCTTTCCGCTCGCATTTCGTGGTAATTCCTCACAAAACACGTATTTTCGCGGCCGTTTATAATTGGCAAGCTGGTTGCTATTTTTGCAGTATTCATCAAGGTCCTTTTCCGTTATGTTTGGATCCTTTTTCACAACAAAGGCCGTTACGGTTTCTCCCCAGCGGTCGTCAGGCTGGCCGACAATGGCGACATCAAGAACACCCACATTACCATGCAACACGTCTTCCACTTCCCGTGGGTAAATATTTTCCCCGCCGCTGATAATCATGTCGTCGACACGATCATTGACCCAGAGATAGCCATCCTCATCCAAATAGCCGATGTCACCTGAATGGTACCAGCCCTTATACATTGCTTTTTCAGTCGCATCATCACGGTTGAAATAGCTCGTCATCATACATGG
>JAIMAD010000161.1 GCA_023512145.1 Bacillus sp. (in: firmicutes)
CACAAAAGAAGGGGCAGAAGATATATCGTATTCTTCAGTTACCAGGAGTACTTTGCAGTTTTTTTCTTTGCAAGCATTATAAACATTCTCAAATGATTTAAATTTGCACGTCACAGAAAAAATCACAACTAAGCTCTGTTCATCTATAATATTTGTTAAAGTAACTTCATCTGGAACAGCAACAACGATTTTATTTGCATTTGTCATTTAAAACACCTTCCAATGAAGATTTACCCACTTTTTTTCACATTATCTTCCTTAGTTTGACTTTCCCTTATAAATTTTTCTCATTTCCAAGTATTGGCGACCATTACGTTTAGAATAATTCTGTTTAAGTTAGCCACACTATGTTTGTAAGACTTATTAAAAGGGAGTGGACATTCTTGGTGAAAAAAAGTTGGGTAACATTCGTTTTAGCAACTACATTATTCGGTTTAACTGGGTGTACAGGTGATAATAATAATGCGGTAGATGACAATAATGATAATATGGGCGTAAATAATGTTAGAAACAATACCAACAATGGTGTCGATGTAAGAAATGTTTCAAACCAAAATCTACGCGTGTCAACTCGTGCCATTAACAATGTAGAAAACATAAAAGAAGTAGATGAGGCCCATGTAATCCTTCGAAATAATGATGCATATGTAGCTGTACGATTAAAAAATCAAAATAATCAAAATGATACTGGCACACGTGCAGGTGCTGGGGCTGGTACAAATATGAATACCAACAGAGGTAGAAACGGCAACAATACTGGTACGACCGGAGCAGGTACGAATGCAGGTACTACTGGAGTAGGTACGAATGCTGGTATGGCAGGTACTACTGGCGCAGGTACGAATGCTGGTATGACAGGTACTACTGGTACAGGTACGAATGCTGGTACGGCAGGCACAACTGGCTATAAGGGAGTAACTACCGCTTTTGAGAGGAAAATTGAAAAACAGGTCAAAGCAGCCGATAATAAAATTGACAATGTATATGTTTCGTATGATACAAATTTTTACAATCAAATGACAAACTATACAAATGATATTAATAATGGAAGAAATGGAGACAGAGATGGCCTTTGGGATGATTTTACTGATACCATTGGTGATTTCTTTCAATAATAATGAAAAGAGCTACCGAAACTTCGGTAGCTTTATCTCTCACCTACGTTTTAACCCACCTTTGCCCCATCAAGGAAATGGTCAATCGCTGTAGAATTGCTACCTAGCTAATCTCCAGCTTGCGATATACTCGGTCTGTTCATTAGGAAGATCTATTTTTGGATCCTCCATAAGCCAATTACCCATGATATCTAATTCCTTACATGCTAATTCAAACTGACATAGCGCAATTCCCATGTCCAATAGCTGCATATCGTAGCCTAATTTACTACTATAGTTTGGTGTATGCTCGATATAAAAATGACAAACTTTACGATCTTCAGCTAATACAAGCCTCCACGGTTGTTTATTTGATGCAGATGGTCCAACCCTTACCATTTCAATCGGAATTTCAAGCAAGCCAGCCTTTTCCTTAGTTAAAGTGACAGAGAAATTTGTATCATAAAAAAGCTTATCCCAATCTTTTTTATTGTCTGCTTTTACAACATAACGAAGCGCTTTATCAAAAACTCGTTGCCGATGATTCGGATAGCCAATAGGGGTGACACAAGGAATGAACCCTTCTTCACCAAGGGTAATCTCCTTTTCAAATGAGCTTCGACTGAACGTTCCTCCCATCCAGCAAGTACCAATTCCTAACTCTGTTAAAAATATAACAAGTTTTTGGAAGGTGTAGGCAAAATCCAAAAGTGAGTCTTTCTTATTTTCGGTGATTCCAACCAAATAGGCCTTTGGGTTTTTTATAAATCCATACGTTCCTAACTTTATTCCTTTGTCCGTCACATTGTTGGTTACTTGAACCAACTCAATTCTCCCTTTTCCTCCAAATGGTCCGATTAAATTGTCTTCATTATTTATGTACTCATTTATTTCTCTATTATGTGCTTCAGTAATACTTTTAGTTTCATATGCTCTTATTGACTGACGATTGCGCATTGTTTCAATTACTGAGTGATTAATACTCATCCATATCCCCCTCCAACGTTGTCTATATAATTCAACTCTAACACAAATGAGCCTCTTATCCCTATTAAGATAAGAGGTATTTAGCAATAGTAAAAAAGAATGAAACAAACAGGTAACAGGATGCTACTTACAGGTATTTCTATTCTGATTATTTTACAATTCCTGCTCTCAAATTATTAATGCCATTTTCCAAATATCCCTTTAAACAGGTTAACATATATACCCAACCTTCTTTATTATCGAGCAATTGAGTTATTAACTCTGCATCCTCTTCTTTAAAACCCTCTTCGTTAACTTCAATAATTGTAGTCGTATTATCCAACTCTTGCAGCGAAATTGTAACAATATTTCCTTCCCTGTTTGCATCCCACTGGAACACGATTTTCTTATTGATCTCGATTTCCAGTACTTCTATATCCCCTTGCGCATCATATTCATCATACCTGAATGTAATCGTTTTTCCTTGCACCCATCGCTCAGAACTCGATGAGAACCAAAAATTGCCGATTTTTGAAGGGTCTACAAAAGCTTCAAATATCTCATTGGCTGGTTTTAATATTTTAAATTTTGTAAGGTTGTTCATACATGTTTCAACTCTCTTTTCGGTATATTTATATACATTAATTTTACCGCAAAATATATAAATCTTAGATTACATAAGGTCCAAAGAATACTGTTAATAGTAAGAGGTGAATGCCAACAAAATACATAATTCTTACCGTACCTTCCCATTCATTTATCTTTTTTGTAAGAATCGCTAACCCCAAAGCGATGATAGCAAATAAACTCATATAAAAATACGAACTGCCATCAAAGGTTAAATAATTTGGTGCATTTGTATATATGTTATTTACAAAAAATTGATTTTTCCAAACTACTGCTGCTAGTGCGTATATCCCAATTCCTGTATAAAAAAGCCAAATTGGATCTTGATTAATTGTTCTACTCCTGAAGATATACATAAACGTAATGAAAATAATTGGCCATATAAACCATACAACAGAAATTGCAATAGCAAGAAAAGATGAAGTTACCATACCAAGTGTTTTACCAAGGGCTCGTAGCCAATCGTCTTGATTTATCTCAATTGCTTGACTAACTGCCGCGATATCACCTGATGAAATGTTTATCTTATTTCCACCCGAGGCCAAATCTAACCATGCAATTGTTTCTTCATTAATCCATTGCGGATTTATCGAAGTTGCTGGTGTATTGCTACGTCGCTCTGTTTTTGTTGTACCATTTTCGTTTATCTCTGCCATATAAATATTAAATGTCGTGCTGTCCTTGTATAGGGTTTCGGTCTGCCCATTTGCTTGAAATAAAAGATTTGGCTTGCCCTCACTGAAATTAAGAACTACATCAGAAACCTCGGTCAAGTTATTAGTTCCAGCTGGATCTTGGAAGGTTAACTCTTCTAAAGATTGCGAGTTCTGGCTTGTAACATTTGTTTGCATAAAATAGTTAAAAAATTGTGGTTTCCCTTGGGATGATTCTAGCTCTTCCTGAAGTAACAATGCTAATTTTTGATCTTTATAAACAAATGAGATATCGTTTACAACTTTTCCTGGATCTACCTGGATTTTTGATTGATATAATCTATTAATTTTCCCATTATTTAATTGGTGCAAGGTAATATCGACTCCAGTTGATTCCGATGTATACAGTAACATATTTATACCATCTTCGTTTTCTTGTAGCGTGATATCCAGCTTATTTAAATCAATATCCATAATTTTTTTTGAAATCTTACTTTCTGGTGTTAGTTGATACAGTACATTTTCTTTTATGTAAAAAATAGTGGTTTCCAAAGGATAGAACCGCTCAACATCATTGATAATTTTGTTCTTATCCTTATCATATATATTTGTAAAATCAAAATAAATTATCGTATCTTTTTGCTGATAAATTTGTGTCCATTTATCAACTGGAATATCATATGTTTTTTTATCTTTTACAATGAAATCCTTGCTCACCGTTGTTGTAGCTAATTTTTCACCTTGATAGCTAGTGAAAACAAATTCTCCATCTTCTGTCTCTTTCACTGGAGGTAATTTATTTTCATCTGTTTCTCCAACAAATAATGCTCTACTCCAATCTGGCGCAGGTGGTTCTGTAACGTTGGAGAAGTTTTGATAAAATAATAAAACTAACCCAAAAACCATGATTACACCAGGTATAACCCAATACAGCTGTGTTACTAACTTTCTGTTCATTTTACTCCCCCATGTTACTAGATCTTAAGCCCTCTAAATATTACGAATAAAATAATATTATCATACTTCTGACAGAATATGCTATTTCAAATTCACCCTTTTGCACTGTAGCCACCAATTTTTATTATTTGATGATAACAAATTTAACAAAGTTTTTAATATATAAACTGGATGTTAGTTGTTTCACAAGACAAAGAAGGAATTTTCATCATGTTACAGAATAACTAATGAATACATAGTAAAAAGGAGTAATTTTATGATGATTAGTGAGAGAGACATTATGTCGCTTATAAGTGAAGATAAATGGATGATGGAAATATTAGAAACAACAAAATCATTGGAATTGCCTGATTGGTGGATATGTGCTGGATTTGTTCGTTCAAAAATATGGGATACATTACACAAGTTTAGTGAAAGAACGATTATTCCGGACATTGATGTAATCTATTTCGATAGAACAAATAGTAATGAATTAGAAGAAAAAAGACTCGAAACATTGCTAAAGTCCCTTAACCCCACTATCCCATGGTCGGTAAAGAATGAAGCGAGAATGCACTTAAAAAGTAATATTCCCCCCTATACTTCTTCAATTGATGCTATATCAAAGTTTCCAGAAACTGCAACAGCTATAGGGGTTAAGTTAGATGAAAATGATAACCTTTTACTTGCAGCTCCTTATGGAATTACAGATATTATTAATTTTGAAGTGAAACCGACTACGTATTTTACAGAGACCAAAGAGAGAATAGAAATTTACGAAGAACGCATGACAAAAAAGAAGTGGGAATTAACCTGGAATCAACTCAAGATACACCATATCAAAAACCCATAATTTAATTCGAAGTAAAGATTGTTTTTATGATTAGAAATGGGGGTAATCTAATGAATTACTATTTTGGTTTTTCATGGAAGGGGCTACTAGTCTTTTTATTGCCAATGATTGTAAATATATTTTATTTTTTAATTCCTACCTCTGATATATCAGGAAACAAGGCAAATAACCATTTAATTTTAGAGGTGTTGGAGAAAGGAAGTCAGGCCATATTTATCTTTCTCTTGATATTTGTGATAAGAAAACAAGCATCTAAACTGCTATCTCACTATACAATTGGTATGGCAATACTGTTAATTTCCTATTATGTACTATGGATATTCTATTTTACAGGCTCCGAAAATTTACCTATTCTTTTGGGAATGGCTATACTTCCAGTAGTATATTTTGTATTGGCTGAGATTTGGCTTCATAATTACTTGGCTATAATACCGACATCACTTTTTGGTATTTTTCATCTCATTATTACATATATGGATTACCAAATAAATCATTGATACGCATATCATATGAAATTGAATTAATCCCCTATCTTCTATTTATATAGAATAAAGGCCATTTCTTGTTCAAGGAACAAATCTAGGTTTAGAAAAACAGACAGCAAAAAAAGGAAAATGGAGATACTCCTCCAAGTTCCTTTTTTTCTATTAGTATTCCTGTTTTGGTTCTTGCACTAAAAAGGCGGTGTTTCTAAAACTTACTGTCTTAGAAGTAGCTTTAAATAATACGTGCTGTAACGATGCCATCGATTTGGTTGATTTTCTCGCTCAAACCAGGAATGACATCGCCGTTTACTTTATTGTCAATGTCAATCATCGTATATGCGTAATCCCCTCGGCTTCTGTTAACCATGTCGGCGATATTCAAATTATAGCTTGAGATAGCCAAGGTGAGCTGCCCCACCATATTTGGCACGTTTTTGTGAAAAACTGTTACACGGCGTTTTCCTGAATATGGAATAGTAGCATTTGGAAAATTCACCGAGTTTTTAATATTTCCTGTTTCCAGATATTCCTTCAACTGGCGAGCCGCCATAATGGCACAATTTTCCTCTGATTCTTCGGTAGAGGCACCAAGATGTGGGATTGGAACTGTATTTTTCATTTTCAAAACATTCTCATTCGGAAAGTCTGTAATATACTTTCCCACTTTCCCACTTTCAAGTGCAGCAGCCATATCATTTTCATTCACAAGCTCTCCTCGAGAGAAATTAAAAATATGGACTTCCTGCTTCATGATGGCAAATGTTGCTTCGTTAAACATTCCTTTTGTTTCATCAGTTAATGGAACGTGTACTGTTATATAATCAGCGTTAGCAAACAACTGTTCAATCGTCATCGCCCGCTGTACCTTGCGGGACAAGTTCCAAGCAGTATCAACAGAGATGAACGGGTCAAACCCGATTACGTCCATGTCTAGACGAAGTGCATCATTCGCTACCAGAGCACCGATCGCCCCTAATCCAATTACACCCAATGTTTTTCCCTTAATTTCTTTTCCCACAAATTGTTTCTTTCCTGCTTCTACAAGCTTTGGAACTCGTTCTCCTTCATCTTTTAACGTCTTTGTCCAGGCCACACCGGCAAAAAGGTTACGGGATGAAGCCATTAATGAGGTTAGGACAATTTCTTTTACCGCGTTCGCATTTGCACCAGGTGTATTAAAAACAACAATTCCGTCCTTTGTATATTTGTCGACAGGAATGTTATTAACACCCGCCCCAGCCCGTGCAATAGCTTTTAAATTAGGACCGAATTCTAATTCATGCATGTTAAAACTACGAACAACAATAGCATCCGGATTTTCGCTGTCATTGTCGACAATAAAGTTGCCTTTATTGAATACATTTAGCCCGCTTTTTGCAATATCATTTAACGTTTTAATTGTTTTTACTTTATCTGAAATTAGTGTGCTCATAGTGTATTTCTCCTCTTTTAATCAGTTTTAGTTTATACATTCTTAAATTAATTTATTTAAAAAGCTGTATTTTCAAACTATTGAAATTAAATGACATTTTCGAATTAAGCTGACTAATTATCCCTCCTAATAAGCAGAAAGAGGTAAGGGAAAATAAATTCCCTTACCTCTGCCCAGGCGAACGGCTACGACACTTTGTGCTCCCTCACGGTTATCCGTGTTCGCCAGTCACACATAGTCTTTTTATTTATTTTATAATACCAAATTTTCCATCAACTTTCAAACACTAAATTTTTTTTTCTGACTATTAATTAGTTCTAACAATGGACCTCCAGTTACCATATTAAAGAATGGTACTTTTAACTTTGGGAACTTTTCAGATTAGCTTCAAATAAATCAATGATTTCCAAGAACCTTTCTGATTCTCTATATGTATGGAATATGGTCAACTAATAATGGGAAATTGTTAGTAAGGATTTCGCAACGTAGAGTTAAATCTACTTCCTTCCGTTTGTAACTCCCTATTGCAGCAGCTGCTTGGTAAACCTCGGTATTAAAAGATTGAACTTGGCGTACATCAGAATTTATTGTAAATCTAGTTAACTTTTCCTCCATTCTTTCAATCAAAGAGATAAACTGCCGTGCTTCATCAATCAATTGTTTCTGTTCATAAGTAATTCCAACCTTAAAAATAGGGCATGTTCTTTCATAATCCTAGACCAAAATTTAATTTCATCCAATGACATAGCAACAATTGGGTTCGTCATTCTTACCGCTCCCTACTGTATATCCACTCCTTTTCATATATATTTTTGAATTCTTGTCCTAAATCTCATTATTTCTAAATGGAAATTAATATCTTTTTGGTGATTTATTACATAATATTTAAAATTCTAGTCCCTTCGTGTGCTCAACCAACAGTTCTAGTCGTTATTCATAAATATCTCCCCTAGCACAAACGTAATTGTGGATGAATGTTACTAAACGTTTACGCTATTTAACAAGGTATATAGTATTTTCCTTATTCAAGAAACGAAGTCAAGTTGAACAAGAAAATATTCATCCTTTCCAGATTAAAGTATAATTTAATAAAAAGTAGAATAGTTAGAAAGGTTTGTGCGTTTTATATGATAACTGCGATAATTCATGGGACGATTTTGGCTTTTGGGCTAATTCTTCCATTGGGCGTTCAAAATGTTTTTATTTTTAATCAAGGGGCAACCCAAACAAAGTTTCGGAGAGCCTTACCTGTTATTATCACAGCATCCATTTGTGATACCTTACTTATATCTTTGGCGGTTTTAGGTGTGTCGGTGATTGTTTTAGGTATTTACTGGATAAAGGTGGTTCTATTAACGGTTGGAATTATATTTTTAGGGTATATGGGCTTTGTCACTTGGAAAAGTAAACCGAGTACCTATTCATCTGATGAAAAAGCACTTTCTTCAAAAAAACAAATTACTTTTGCTGCTTCCGTCTCTTTGTTAAATCCTCATGCAATCATGGATACGATTGGAGTCATTGGAACAAGTTCCCTCTCGTACACGGGTATAGGGAAAATCGGCTTTACTTTAGCATGTATTGCAACGTCTTGGTTCTGGTTTTTTTCTCTGGCTTTCGTTGGGAGGCAAGTTGGACGATTAAATAACTCGGGAGGCTTTCTTGCAGTTATAAATAAGATTTCAGCTCTCATCATGTGGGGAACTGCCATCTATTTACTGTTTACGTTTATTCCTTAATAGAAATTTAACGGTCGGAAGCGTACTAGTTTTGCATTTCTCTATATTAAGAAGTACTCTCAGAGCTAATAATAACTTCATTTGAATAAAATATTTTTTAACCCGTATCTTTTTCCTCCCCTTATTCCGTTATAAGGGCAGAGAGGTGATAAAGGAGTGAATAGTATGCTGACAAACAGTGGTATGTATGCCAAAGATGCAGTTCAACAAAAGGATCAATTGAAAAACAAGGAAATAGGTCAATATTATCTTGAATTGCAACGATATTGCCGATTTCTTGCCCAAAGCAGGTGGGATGGGGATGATCTCGCACAGGAAGCGCTTTTGAGGGCTATTCAAAAGTATAATAAAACCGAATTAAGTCCTGCCCTACTCAACAAAATTGCCTACCATTTTTGGATTGATACGTTGCGAAAGAAAAGGCA
>JAIMAD010000162.1 GCA_023512145.1 Bacillus sp. (in: firmicutes)
GAATTGTTTAGTATATATTTTCATAAATTCTTGATGGTTATTTTTGTAGATAATGTGCTTTATAAAGTTAGGATTCTATTGATTGATAAAATTTTTGACCGGCGCGAAACTTTTTCTATGATAGGAGGTAATCCCGTATTGTTGGATTGCTAGAATATGCTCCTTTGTTCCATATCCCATGTTTTGCTGAAAACCATAGCTAGGATAGCGAAGCGAGAGTTCCTTCATTAACTCATCTCTTGCTACTTTTGCTACTATTGAAGCTGCCGCGATTGAGATGCTTTTTTCATCACCTTTAATAATCGATTCAGAAGTGTATGGAGTTTCAAGCTTCATCGCGTCAATTAGCAATAAATCGGGTTTTGGATTTAAGGAGGCAATCGCCGCTTTCATTGCCTTTTTTGTTGCTTGATATATATTAACCCTATCAATTTCCTGGGCATGAATCATCGAAACACCAACAGACAGTGCGTCTCTTCTAATGATTGCATCAAATTCCAGCCGTTTTTTTTCCGAGAGTTTTTTAGAGTCATTAATACCCGCTAAGAAAAAGTTTTTAGGCAATATGACTGCTGCTGCCACTACTGGACCTGCAAGCGGTCCCCTACCCACTTCATCGATGCCTGCAATCATTTCATAACCGCTCGAATACCATTTATTTTCGTAGGCACTCATTTGTTGAAATTTTTCCTTAAGGCGTCGATTCTCAGCCATTTTCTTTTGCCATTTTCGGATCAACTGTTGAACACCTTTGCGTTTATCTTGTAGGATATGTATAAAGAATGGATCATTCTCTACCATACTATCTTCTAATTTTCTCTCTATTTCTGCGATTGTTTGTATCGTCATTTTTTTCACCCGTGGTAATGATACCTTTTCCTAGATTCAAATTCAATAACGAAAACAGATGGCACCATTAATCGGTGACGCATAATTGCGAGAGAAACAAGAAGATTGCCTTAAACCTTCTTACCTGATTGGCTTATTACCTTGTAATAACGGCCTCTGGTTATTAGTTAGGTATAATGGGTTAAATTTTTTTCATGAAAGTCTTGGCATGAATCTAATCAATTGGTTAAGCATAGTTGATTTATAACCACGTTAAAAAACTCGCCAATTGGCGAGTTTGGTGAAGATTGTTGTTGGTTTTCATTTTTAACTATTGTATTACGACACAATTAAATCTTTAAGTTTAAATGTTGTGTTGTCCCCAAAAATTTCTTGTTCAAGTCTTCTTCCTGTCGGTGTCGCAGCCAGACCTCCCTCAGCGGTCTCCCTTAGTGAGGAAGGCATTGCTTGACCAATTAAGAACATGGCATGAATCACTTCATCACAGGGAATCCTGCTAGTAATCCCTGCGAGGGCCATATCCGCTGCAGTAATAGCATTAGATGCACCCATTGCATTTCTCTTTACACATGGCACTTCAACTAATCCCGCTACAGGGTCACATACTAATCCAAGCATATTTTTCAAGGTAATCGCCATTGCTTCTGCTGCTTGTTGTGGTGATCCACCAGCCAGTTCAACAATTGCAGCCGCAGCCATTCCACTTGCAGAGCCTACTTCCGCCTGACACCCACCTGCTGCCCCAGAGATAGAAGCATTATTAGCAACTACGAATCCGAAGGCCGCTGATGTAAATAAAAAGTCAATCATTTCCTGTCTGGTTGGATTTAATTTTTCTTTTATGGCAAATAATGTCCCTGGTACCACACCAGCAGAACCAGCCGTTGGAGTTGCACAAATAATCCCCATTGCAGCGTTCACTTCGTTTGTTGCAACTGCCTTACTAACAGCATCCAGAAGGATATGCCCGGAAAGCGCCTTGCCACTCTTTAAATAGTTTTGCAGCAAGACAGCGTCACCACCGGTAAGGCCAGTATGTGATTGTACACCTTTAAGACCTCTTTCAACCGCTTGTTCCATGATTGTTAAATTCGTATCCATTTTCGCGATTACTTCTTCTCTAGAAATACCCGCAACTTCTATTTCTTGACGAATCATTATTTCTGCTATTTTTACTTGATTACTTTCTGCAAGTTCAACAAGTTCGGCTACACTTCGAAACATTATTTTTCCTCCTGTTGTTGATCAATTTTGTCTATTGAACCATGCGAATGATTTGCGATATGCTTGGAAGTTCTTTTAATTCAGCAATAACCATATCCTCAATATTCTGGTCCACTTCAATGACCATTAATGCCATTTCACCTTTTTCTAGCCTGGAAACTTCCATGTGGCCAATGTTAATTTCATTGGTAGATAAAACACTCGTTACTGCTGAAATGATACCAAATCGGTCTTGATGTACAACCAGAATGGCAGGATGTTCGCCAGACAGTTTTAACGGGAATGAGTTTAATTCCGTGATTTCAATTGTTCCACCACCAATTGAAATTCCAACCAATTCAAGGTCGTTTTCCTCATCATATAAATTAATCTTGACCGTATTTGGATGATCCGTTACTGCCCCTTCTATCCGAAAAATAACCTCTAAACCATTTTCTTTTGCTAATTCTAAAGATTTAGGCATTCGTTCATCAAAAGTATCAAAATCTAATAGGCCAGCAACAATTGCAAAGTCTGTACCGTGCCCCTTATAGGTTTTTGCGAATGAACCATATAATGAAATGATTGCTCTCGTTGGTTGTTTCCCAAATAAAGTCCTTGCAACCCTTCCAATCCTTGCTGCACCTGCTGTATGAGAGCTTGATGGCCCAATCATAACCGGACCGATGATATCAAAAGCTGATCGAAATTTCATTTACAACGCTCCTTTAATTATAAGTAATCTATTTCCACTGTTGCTAGTTAGGCAGCTTTTGCTTCTTCACCATTCATTTTATTTAATTGTTTAACAGTTTTAATTGGGTAATTTTTAAATACAATTGAACCTAGGAATCCAGTTATTGCCCCCACTGCGGCACAAGCCAGAGCTACAAGTGTTACTTTCAGCGGGTCATTAAATCCATACATTACAGCCAATCCGGCAATTGGTGTAGCTGTTCCTGTCGCATTATTTATCAATCCTGACATTGCGACTATCACACCTGCTCCTGCTCCACCGATAAAATTTGTGATATACACCGGAATTGGATTGGCAGAAATGACATGTGCCTGTGTTAATGGCTCAATGGCAACAGAAATTGTCGTTTTTCGATCACCGAACTTCAAACGGTCAAAAAGCACATAATTCATAAAGGAAGATCCGAAGACAGCTAATGCCCCAACGGCCATCGGAATGCCTGTTAATCCAAGCATCGCGGTTAATGCCATCGAACTAAGTGGGGCTGTTGCCACGACAGTAATAACCCCGCCCAAAATAATTCCCATGATAACTGGATTACTACTTGCTGTTTCAGTAATGATACCGCCAATATTCAAAAGTGTAGCGTCCACAACTGGTTTCAAACCAACTGCTATTAAACGAACAAGAGGTGTTCCGACGATAATAATGACAATGAGATCTAGTCCACCAGGGACCTTCTTCTCAATCAATTTCACAAGAAATGCTACTAAATAGCCGGCAATGAATCCTGGTAATAATCCGAGCCCTGCACAAGCAACTCCTAACATTAAGGCATATACGGGGGAAACACCGACTGCGAGTGCAACCAAAGCTGCTGCTGCTACTCCGCCCATGCTACCTGCTGCGTCGCCTACTTCTCCAAGAAATTTAATTCCCACCAAATCTCCGCCTACATACTTTTGGAACGCTTCCACAAGGAATGCCGCACAGGCTGCACTTGCCAAAGCCCCCATCGCTTTCATACCTTTTGGTGCTTTATAGCTAAATAATGTAAAGAATCCTAAAACTAGTAATAATAATATCGTTCCTTTTAAAATCTCCATGATTTTATCTCCTTTTGTTTTACCTATTGATGTGTATATTCGGTTTACTTCATTCTTGAAGGTCCGTCAATGTGGTACTCAATGTGTGTTCGTATTTTTTGAAGATAATTGTAGATTGTAAACTTTGATACTCCTAGAACGGAGGCCAAATACTCTGTTGATCCTTTTATTAGGAATGCTCCTTTTTCTTCTAACAGTCGAACACATTCAATCTTTTCTTCAATGCTCATTAACGAAGGTGCTTTTTTAAATCCATGAATAACTTGATCGACCATATTCTGAATCACATCTTGGACGGTAGAATAGAAATTTTCGGATTTATTTTGTTCGCTATCAAAGCTAACAAATTCCTCCATTTCTCCTTCAAATTGGATCATTAAAGATATATCATAATTGATACAAAGGGCACCTATCACCTTTTGTTCATCATCACGCAAAAAAATGGTTGATGATTTCATAATGTTGCCTTTGCTCGATTGAGTCTTATAGTTGGGAATATCATGGACTTCCATGAATGGCTTAGCAAGTTCTGTTAAAACTAAATCTGTTATTGGCGAACCAATTCTTCTGCCCGTTACGTTTCCAGCCAAATAGACCAATGATTTTTTCAAATCACTAAAATCATGAACAGCAACCTCACAATTGCTACCAAACATTTTAACGAGCATGTCTGCTGTTCGAAATGCTAAATTAAAAATGGTCTCATCTCTGTCCTTCACTTTCATTCTCCCCCTGCCGTGAAAACGATTACAATAAGTAAGAGAAAAATTAATCTTGTCTCCAAATTTACCTGTAATCATTCCTTAAAAAATCGGTAATCTAGTTAAAATTTTATTTTAGTTATATAACAATTAAAACAATAGCATAGATTTAATAGAATTAAAATAAAATTTTAACAGTTACAAAAAGATTGTAATAATGGAAATATTCATAAGAATTAACATATCATTTTCTTAGTGCAAAAAAAAAAGCTCTCCATATTAGGAAAGCTTTGATCAGCCATTATTCTTTATCAACAATAAAATCAGCAGGTCGTTCAAATGTCAGTCGACCAAATTTTTCTGACCTAATTTCTTTAATGACCAATTCTGAAACCTTATCGTAATCAACCATTCCACCAGCCATCAAACAACCGCGAAATATGCCTATTTGGTCAAAGATTTCAACAACGTTCTCAGGAAGAGAATCTAGTTGGTAACGTTCTTTTAATCGCTCTGGATATGCTCGTTCCAAAAACCTTAGAGAATAGACAGTCAGCTCTTGAAGGTTTAATAAGGTATCTTTTATCGCCCCCGTAATAGCAAGCTTTCTACCAACCTCTTGGTCCTCAAACTTTGGCCATAAAATCCCAGGTGTATCTAACAGGTCCATTTCTTTGCCTACTTTAATCCACTGTTGGGCCTTAGTCACACCAGGTGTATTACCAGTTTTAGCAATATTCTTTTTGGCTAAGCGATTAATTAGTGTCGATTTTCCCGCATTTGGAATTCCAACAATCATCGCTCGAGTTGCCCTTGGGTTCACGCCTTTTGCTCTTAAGCGGTCAAGTTTTTCCTTCAGTATTTCTTGAGAAGCCTGAGCGATATCTCTCATTCCTTCACCTGCTTGAGAATTAATAGCGAGTGCTTTTATACCCTTTTCTGCAAAGAAGGCAATCCATTCCCTTGTAGCTTCTTTATCCGCCATGTCAGCCTTATTCAATAAGACTAGCCTTGGTTTATGTTGGATAATTTCATCAATCATTGGATTTCTCGAGGAATAGGGAATTCTTGCATCGACTAATTCAAAAATAATATCTACTAGCTTTAATTTTTCCGTGACCTCTCTACGAGCCTTGGCCATATGGCCTGGAAACCATTGGATCGTCAAAGTTGTCACCTCCCATATTCTATTTCACTGTTACGATATGTGCGTCTTTTAAAGGCCAATAAACAATACTTGTTTTTCCGATAATTTTGCCGAACGGGATCGTCCCAATATGACGACTATCTTTACTGAAACGACGATTATCTCCCATGACAAACAATTCACCCTTGGGAACTGTTGTACGGGCGACCTTTGTTTCTTCTAAAGTAAACGGATCTGTTAATGGCCCATCAGGTACCTGTTTCTTATAATCAGCCAAATAGGGTTCATTATACGCTTTTCCGTTCACATATAATATATCGTCTTTGTACTCAATGGTATCGCCTGGAAGTCCAATCACGCGCTTAATGTAATCCTTTTCTTCTGGTGCATGAAAGACGATAATATCAAAACGCTTAGGCGTGCCAATTTCATAGCTAAACTTATTGACAATCATTCGGTCCTGATCCTCAAGTGTTGGCATCATCGATAAACCATCCACCACGATGGGAGCAAAAAGAAAATACCGAATAAATGCTGCTAAAATAACCGCTATCAAAAGGGCCTTTGTCCATTCCCAGAGTTCATTTTTCTTTTTTGTCATTCTGTTCCCCACCAATCACTAATAAAAAATGTTCTATAATGCTTATTTTACATAACTTCAACATATTTAACACGATGGGAATATGTTTTTTATTCAAACTTTATTAAATTATTATACTTTAAAGAATAAATGGTTCTCCAAATAAAGTAATATTTTAAATAACTATGTATGAAAAAGAACTTGCTCATGAGCAAGCTCTTTTCTTTTAGTATTATCTAATCTCTTTAATTCTTGCCTTTTTACCGCGAAGTTTACGCAAGTAGTAAAGCTTAGCACGGCGAACTTTACCGCGACGAAGTACTTCAAGCTTCGCAATTTTTGGTGTGTTTAATGGAAAAGCACGTTCAACGCCTACTCCATAAGAAATTTTACGAACTGTGAAAGTTTCGCTAATTCCACCACCACGACGCTTAATCACAACACCTTCAAATAACTGAACCCGCTCACGCGTACCCTCGACAACTTTCACGTGGACACGAACAGTGTCTCCAGGGCGAAAAGAAGGAAGATCAGTACGAATTTGTTCTTGTGTGATATCTTTAATTAATTGTTGCATCGTTTTCAACTCCTTCCAACAGACGCTCATGCATATCATTGTCTTAACCATTGCAGCGGAACATCGTTATAAGACTCCAATCTGAGTGTATCAGCTTAAGTCACAAGAAACATCATATCATAATTATTCTTGTCTAGCAATATTACTAGTAATCTTTTTTTACTTCTTCCAACCATTTTTCCTGCGCTGCTGAAAGGTCCATTTTAGTAAATAAATCTGGCCTCCTTAACAGAGTACGTCGTAACGCTTCTTTATTACGCCATTCGTCAATTAGCTTATGGTTTCCTGATAAAAGGACATCAGGTACCTTCAGCCCACGAAAATCGGCCGGACGTGTGTAATGCGGATGTTCCAGTAAACCTGTGCTAAAGGAATCCCTTAGATGGGATTCTTGATTGCCTAGGACCTCTGGTAAAAGACGAACAACACTGTCAATGATGACCATCGCTCCAAGCTCGCCGCCAGTCAATACATAATCACCTATCGATATCTCATCTGTTACCACATGCTCACGGATTCGTTCGTCGTAGCCCTCATAATGACCGCAGATAAAAATCAAATGATCTTCTTTTGCTAATTCCTCAGCTTTCTGCTGTCCATACCGTTCCCCTTGTGGACAGAGAAGGATAATCCTTGGTAGTTTACTATTTGGCTTTTCCCCGAGAGCTGAAATAGCATCAAAGATTGGCTGAGGCGTTAATACCATCCCAGCCCCGCCTCCGTATGGGTAGTCATCCACGGTAGCATGTTTGTTATCCGCATAGTCTCGGAAATTAACGACGTTGTACTCAACCGCTGATTTCTCAACTGCTTTTTGTAACATTGATTGTCCCAACACCCCGGTAAACATTTCCGGAAATAAGGTGAGAATGTCAATTTGCATCATGAAAGCAAGCCATCCATTGGGTGAATTATTATCACTTTTTCTTTTACATCCACTTTTTTTACTATATCAGGGATATATGGGATTAGTATTTCTTTACCTTCTTTTCCTTTTATGACCCATACGTCATTGGCACCAGGAGATAGAATTTCGAACACTTCGCCGATTTCCTCTCCTTCCGTTGTAGTCACAAGACACCCGATAATTTGATGGTAGTAAAATTCATGCTCATTTAATGTACCAAGCTGCTTCTCTGGCACTTTTAGAATTCCATCCCTTAGCTTTTCAGCCTCATTAATATCATTAATACCAACAAACGAAAGTATTTCGAACGTTTTTTGGCTGCGGTGACTTTTGACCGTTAGTTCAATCGGCGCATTTATATTCGGCATAAATAAATATAAAACATTCCCATTCTTATAACGTTTCTCAGGGAAATCAGTTTTAGAGACCACCCGCACTTCACCCTTTAAGCCTTGCGTATTTACGATTTTCCCAACATTAAACCATTTTTCCATTGTATTCACCTCTAGCGTATTTCTTCTATTTTTCCGTCTTTGATGATAATTGTTGCTTGTCCCATTCGCTTGTTCCATACGTCGCCAATATTTATCTCAACTAGAGCTTGGACTTCTTTTTCCTTTAATTCACTGCCTAATGGTAGGATATGTAGTTGTTCAATTTGAAACTCAAGAAGTTTAGCTTTTTCTTGGCGCATTTGAATTTCTTTTTCAAATTGTTTTTTTAGTTCACCAGGCGAAAAGGTTTTTGTCTTTTCTAACCGTTTCAGCTCGAACTGGAGCTGATCGCTTTCCTTTTTTAACTGAAGCATTTTTTCTTGGTAATTTTCGAACATCTGTTGCTTGCTCTGTTCCGTTAATATTTGCTTCACCATAACTGTTTGAATTAATTGCATAGAGTGGCCCCCTTCAATTCCTTTTTTTCATAAAAGAAGTTAGCAAAAAGAGAGGGGTTTAACCCTCCCTTCATCTAGATGCAAAAAGCTATTCACCAATTTCAAGAAAAATCTTTTTCTGTTGTGATGATCCTGCTGCATATACAACAGTTCTAATGGCCTTTGCAACACGCCCTTGTTTCCCAATCACTTTTCCCATATCACTTTTGTTGACAATGAGTTGGTAGGTTACTCGGGTGTCGTCCTCAACGAGATTCACACGAACGTCATCTGGAACATCCACAAGGGGCTTAACAATCGTTTCGATTAATTGTTTCATCATCGAGACCCGTTACTTACTTAGTTTTGCATTATGGAATTTTTCCATGATGCCTTGGGTTGAAAGAAGATTCCGTACAGTATCAGAT
>JAIMAD010000163.1 GCA_023512145.1 Bacillus sp. (in: firmicutes)
AAGTAGCGGTCTTCTCTAGGAAGCATAATAGCATATCCACCTGCTTGCCCACGCGGTACAATCGTTACTTTGTGAACCATATCCGCTTCATCAAGCACTAATCCGATTACCGTATGGCCGCCCTCATGATAGGCTACAATATTTCGTTCCTTCGCAGAAATGACACGGCTCTTTTTCGCCGGTCCAGCAATAACACGGTCTACTGCTTCATCAACGTCAGTCATTTCAATTTTTTTCTTATTTCGGCGAGCTGCCACAAGGGCCGCTTCATTTAATAAGTTTTCTAAATCAGCACCTGAAAATCCTGGTGTCCTCATCGCTATATTTTTAAGGTTGACAGATTCATCAAATGGTTTATTGCGTGAATGGACTTTCAGAACTGCTTCACGTCCAATTACATCTGGACGGTCAACTGTGATTTGACGATCAAATCGACCAGGTCGTAGTAAGGCTGGGTCAAGAATATCTGGGCGGTTTGTTGCTGCAACAATGATAATTCCTTCATTTGCACCAAAACCATCCATTTCAACAAGCAATTGATTTAAGGTTTGTTCGCGCTCATCATGTCCTCCGCCGAGTCCTGCACCACGCTGACGTCCTACTGCATCAATCTCATCGATAAAAATAATACACGGAGCGTTTTTCTTCGCATTTTCAAATAAATCACGGACTCGGGATGCACCGACCCCAACGAACATTTCAACAAAATCAGATCCACTGATTGAATAGAACGGTACGCCTGCTTCGCCGGCAGCAGCCCTAGCTAACAGTGTTTTACCGGTACCTGGAGGTCCAACTAAAAGTATACCTTTTGGAATACGTGCTCCAAGCTCGGCAAATTTCCGTGGGTCTTTTAAAAACTCCACCACTTCAATTAATTCTGCTTTTTCCTCGTCAGCACCAGCAACATCTTTAAACCGAACCTTTTTCTTATCATCGGTATAAAGCTTCGCCTTACTTTTACCAAAATTCATAACGCGACCGCCGCCGCCTTGTGATTGATTTAATAAGAAGAAAAATAAAATGAAGATTATTACAAACGGTATAATTGACGTAAAGAAGGTCACCCATCCGCTTGTTTCCTTGGCAGGCATAATTTCCACTTTTGAATCAGCCTTATCAATTCGGTCAAGAATTTTCTCGCTGTTTGGAACAAAAGTTATAAATTTTTCACTTTTCGCATCAAGCTCACCATGAACTTCATAAACACCTCGTTCAGGCTGTATCGAAAATGACTTTACTTCGCCACTTTCTAATTGAGTAACAAATGTATCGTACGAAATTTGTTTCGTAGTTTCATTACTCCCGTTGAAGAAACTCACCACGCCAATAATAACTAAAAATATCAATAAATAAAAGATGGTATTACGGAAAATCCGATTCATCTCTTACCTCCTCCAATAGAAAAACTATAGTAAATAGTAGCATATAAAATCATATTAATTCAAGGAATCGCACTTTTTTTATAAGGCTCCATGTAAACCGGCCCATTTGTAGGAAATTTTGTTTAAAGAGTATTACTGTATACTTCTGGTTTCAAAACACCAATGTATGGAAGGTTTCGGTATTTTTCCAGATAATCCAAACCATAACCGACAACAAACTCATCCGGGACAATAAAACCGACATAATCTGCTTTAATGGCGCTCTTTCTTCCAGTAGGTTTATCAAGCAGTGTTACAATCTTAATTGATTTTGCTTTCCTGTACCGGAATAGTTCAACCAAATAACTAAGAGTTAGACCACTATCGATAATATCCTCAATAATCAGAATGTCTCTCCCTTCCACAGATGTATCTAAGTCCTTGAGGATTTTTACTTCTCCTGAAGAAACCATTGCATTACCGTAGCTTGAAACATCCATAAAATCCATTTCAAGATAACAATCCATTCGTTTTAATAAATCAGCCATAAATGGCATGGCGCCTTTTAGGACACCAATTGCAAGAGGGTAGAGATCCTTATACTCTTCTGTTAGTTGCGCTGCTAATTCTCTAATTTTCTTTTGAATTTCTTCTTCTGAAACTAACACCTTTTCAATATCCTGTTTCAATGTAATTGTGCCCCCTAGAAGTTCCTTACTTTTGATATGTGATAAGTATATATTTTTTTGCTGAGTAATCGATACCTTCAAAGGAAGATTTTTTCAAACCTGGAAGCCAAATAATACAACCCTCACCGTCGGTAAGAACTGGCCACGTGTTTCTGTCCTGAACTGGTACCTTTTGATCAATAAATATTTCCTTTAACTTTTTTGATCCCTGCATGCCCTTTAATGTCATCCGATCGCCCATTTTCCTTGAGCGAATCATAAATGGCCATTTAATACTTTCAACATTAAACAAAGCGGTGTAAAGATTTGTATCTGGAATTTCTCGAGTCACATAATCGATTTGTATACTCCCTCCATATGGCAGCCTAAGCTTCCCTGGCTCTTTCATTTCCAAATGATACCCTTGGACCTTGAGTATTTGAAAATGGAAGGTTAAAACCTGATAGGATCGAGTAACTTTTAAACCTTTGGGAAAGTCCAATTTACCTGAAGGCTGCGGATGATGAATCAAGAAAAACACTTGATCAATATGTACAGCAGATAATGAAGCTGGTCTTTCTTTGTAAAGATAATTTAATATTAGTTGAATACCTCTCCTTTGTAAAGGCAAAGGCACTCCGAGAAAGCTATTAATGTCAATGGTAATTTTGCTGGTTTCTCTTTTAGTCATCACTGTATTCATTTGCTGGACAGTTAATTCCTGTAGTAATGTTTCATCACTTTGTAATTCTTCACTAAACCGTTGAAAATGTTCATGGACCTGAAGATTTTCTGTTTTTAAAAAGGGTAGCACCTGTTTACGGAATCGATTCCTACTATAGATATCTTTCACATTACTGGGGTCAATCCTTGGGTCCAACTTATTCATTTGGCAATACTGCAAAATATCAGCCTTCGTCAAACATAAAAACGGACGGAAAATCATTCCCTTATAAAAAGGGCGAGAGAACGGTATTCCTGCTCTTGCCATCCCGCTACTACCTCTTGTTAACCTCATCAGGATGGTTTCCATTTGATCATCCCCATGATGGGCAAGTGCTAAAAATGAATAACCATACTTTTCCATAATTTTTAAGTAAAACTTATACCTAACTTCTCTAGCGGCGATTTGCGAACTCTTTCCGGTATCCTCCATGACCTTTGTCACATTAACGCGTTCCATTTCAAACGGAATGGAGTACTGCTCACAAAAGTCTTTGACGAACATCGCATCATCAAAGGACTCCTGACCGCGGAACATATGGTCAACATGGGCGACGACGAGGGACATGCTCCTCTTTACTCTTTCCGCCTGAAGATAGTGAAGCAGGGCTAGCGAATCCGGTCCACCTGAAACACCAACGACAATTTTTTTGGCTTCTAACTGGAAATCATGGTGATTAAGAAAGGACTCAACCTTTTTTTCAAACATATGATTGCACTCTTCCTTAAAACAAAGTTTAGAACTTTAAAACGGTAAGAATAACAATAGCTTACCACTTATATGGATGAACTATCAAAATATAGGCATTGTAAACCACTAAATATAATTTCTAAGAAAAGCGCAAGCGCTCATTTAGCGTATGACAGATTGGAGAGCTTCTTCTGTAATAATGGAAATAATATTAGCGATAGCTTTTCTGATGTTGACTTATCTTAGGGAGAAGGGTGAAGACCATTAGTAGCACGCACTTGCGCTGGATAAATCAAGGTTAAATTTATATAAATTCAGGTACAATACGAAAAATCATTAAATGTGTCCCTTTAGAAAATAGTTCAGTAATTATAACAAATTGGAAATTGTGTACCATGCGTATAACGAGCCCAACACAACAGCAATAATCAAAAATTGCTTCCAGCCGCTTTTGTTCTTCTTTCTTCGAAAGCTCTGCCTTGTAATGGGCTGACTTCCCAACGGAAGGGGCTGAGGTTGCTGTTTTTGGGTAGGACTATATGCCACAGAAGACTTTAATGGAGAATCTGGCATCATTACATCTAATAAGTCCGCTCTCATTTGCTTTGCACTGTGATAATCTCCATGAAGTGATGTTAAGATTACCTTTTCCAACGGCAACAACTCTGGCTTAAGTTGCACAGCTTCTCGTAATTGCAAAATACCTCCGGTTGTTTTAATGAATTTTTTTGGGTAGGCAGTATTAATAATAATCATTGCCACAGCAAATAAATCATAGGATCTTTCAGCTTTTCTTCCACCTAAACCCCAATAACCACGGTCGTAAAACTCGGTAAACTCCTTAATAGCTCGTCCTTGAATCGTCGTGCCACCAACATCAATACATCTGATTCTTGGAGGTGGTCCAGTGACAAGTAAGTTTTCTGGCTTTAGGTCACCAAATACCCAGCCATTTTCATGGAGTTTATCCAAATCATTTAAAAGTTGTAATAATAAAACACTTGACCAGGCTTTACCTTTTTGGTGTAGGAAGGTCAGAAAATCAGGACCTTGAATATATTCCATTACGTAAAAATAAATGCGGATGCGCTGTTCTTGCCAATCATCAACATCAAGCAAAGAAGGTCCGAGGGTTGGGGACCCCTGGACCTTTGCAAAGGATTTTAATACATTTACTTCCGAGTTAATCGACAAACCATTATCACTCATTTTCAAAGCCACTAGTTTACTATTTTGCTTCGCAAGGTAAACCACCCCGTTTGCTCCAAATCCTAGTTCCTTTATGATTATATACTTATTTAAATGCCATTTTCCTGTAATAACTGTCCCGGGGCCTACCTTACATTGACTCTTCAAAATATGATTCATCATCACGTGAAAGCATGCTCCTTACTGAACGTTTTTGCTTGAAGGAGCCTAAGGCCATCCGTAACGCTGGACCCGTTGGTGTAATTCCACCGGTTGACAACTTAGGGAAGATACTTGTCAAAGTTTGTAGCTTTGGTGTCCACTCTAGCAATTTTTCGACATCTTTCTTTTTCCCGGGAAATATATAAACAGAAAATTGATTTTCTCCGGTTCGGGCGTTTAAGCTTAGCGAGAGGTCCAGAAGTGCTTCCTTCACCATCGGAAGCTTATCTTTCATACTTGCACTGGTATCGACAAGAATCAACACTTCTAATTCGACAGTTTCTCCTAATTCATCAACAACTTCCATTACCTCCCCGCGTTTTTCGGGTGGCAGGTCTTCCATTTTTTGCGAACGGCCCAAAATTTGTTGCAATTCACGGTTTACCACACCTTGAAGGGTTTCGTTCATCGCCTTTTTAGTTACCATTTGCACGGTATGCGAAAGTGCCCTGGCATAAACAATCTGACAAACCCCGCCGCCTGACATCGCAATTCCTTCAATTTCAGTGATTCCCTTTTCATCAATGACATCTTTCTCCATTACACCGATAACATTGACCGTGATTCCCTGTTCTTTCGCGAGTGCTGCCATGGCAATTGGGTCGTCTCCTTGATTTGAGCATCCATCAGTGATTAGTAAGATTTGGCGGATTTTCCCTGTATACATACCCTTCTCCTCCTCTAAATGTATTTGTACCATTTTCGACGTGATCAAGGTGATTTATACATATTTTTCGGAGTGGGAGCATAAAATAATTATTTATGCCCGTTTGCGATTTTTGTAAACAGGAATAGATGCCCATTTTGGTGTATTATGTTTTACTTTTGCCACGGTCACAGTCATATCATCATCAATTAAACCGGATCTTGAGCGAATCACTTCTTCCATTATTAAATCAGCGATGTCTTGTGGGTCATCCGTTTCCAATTCTTGCAATTTCCGCTTCATCCATAAATCATAATTTTCAACATGTTTTGGCCCTTCAAAAACCCCATCACTCATCATAACTAACAAATCCCCTGCTTTTAATTGCGCACTGACCACATCAACTTCAAATTCCTGGATCATTCCAATTGGGAGATTACTTGCCTGAATTTTTATAATTTTATTTCCCCTTTTTATAAAGCTTGGTGTTGAACCAATCTTTAGGAACTTCGCTGACGCATTTTGCAGATCAATCATTGCCAAATCTAAAGTAGAGAAAATTTCATCCGTCGTCCGCAGTAGAAGAATAGAATTAACGGACTTAATCGCTACCTTCTCCTCAATACCCGACTGCAGTATCTTTTGTAAGAGCAGGAGGGTTTCTTTACTTTCATAATGGGCTCTTTCTCCATTTCCCATCCCGTCGCTAATCGCTATCGCAAATTTTCCAAAGCCGAGGTCAATTGTTGAATAACTGTCGCCTGATATTAGGCCGCCATCCTTTGCTGCATGGGCTACACCCGTTTCAACGATAAAGGCCTTTGACGAACTGAAAGAAACAAGGCAGAAGCCCGTTGGAATTGTTGCACACTCCTCCTTATTAACAACAATCGTTTCTCCGAGAATATCTGAGAGCATTGGTGCAATTAATTTCTCACACTCGCCATGTCCATTACAAAATGGGATAGACATCTCAATATCCACATTTCCCTGGTCAAGACTATAAATTTCTACTTGTTCAATTTGGATTCCAAAGCCTTGAATAGCCTCGATAATTTGTTCCTCCTGCTTGTGATGATTTTCCCTTTCCCTTTGAATCTCCTTCGCGAAATCATCCATCACTTCAGAGACACCTAATAATTGATTGGCAACAAGCTTGCGACTTTCCTGAACTTGTTTTTTTAACTTTTGATTCGCTTGAAAAAAGGTTAACTCTTGCCCAATCGTTTCATATACCCTTTTTGAACGAGTACAGAGTTTCTCCCAATCTTTTGAAAGTTTCGTGGAAACGCTTCCTTCATTTTGATCCATTTCATGAATAACTTCTTCCAAGCAGGCATAGGTTGTATTAAAATTATTTGTCCAACATTGTTCCTTCTTGAAGCAGGTTTGACATGTTTTTTCTGTCACATTACTCATAAAGTAATCCATTTCCCGTTGATTTTCATCTTCGTTCTGCTTCACTTCCATTTGTGAAAAGCTTTGTGACAGGGCATGGAATACATTAGAGAATTGTGAAACCCTCTGTGCTGTGACGTCGCGCATTTTCCTCATATATTTTTGCTGTTCTGCCGTGTATTCGCTTGTACCGGGAATATACTTGGCTAATCGTGAAGTAAATACTTGTGGTGTGAGGAGGAACAAAAAAATCGCAGCCATAGATTCTTGCACAGTAAGTAAGATAGAGCCGCCACCTTCCCCGTACATGCCAATGAGGAGCGTAGCGATAATTAAGCCAAATGAAACACCTATTTTTTTTCCCTCCTTCAGTAATCCGCCAAGGACACCTGAAAAGGCTAGTAAACTCATATGGTAGAAGCTAGATACACTTGCGAGGCTAAAAATTAACCCGGTGACGACCCCAACCGTTGAGCCCACGGTTGCACCAGCGATAAACGAAAAAATCAAAACTAAATACCTCGACATGATATGTTCAATTGACAAATCATAAAGCTTCCAACCAATTGTCCCTGTCATAATCGAAGCCAGCATAATGATTAGACAAACAATTTCTTCAGTTTTTAATAATTGATTATGTTTATTCAACGTTAACAGCGGAATACTTTGTAAAAAAATCAGTGTCAAAATAAACGCCAGGCTCGCTTGAACACCAATCATCATCGCATCGTATAAGGTTAATTGGCTAGAGATGATCAATGCTTCGGCTAATTTCCCAACACCAAGGATTATGCCTACAAAATAAGGCATGGCTTTCATTTCATTTTTCAGCCACTTTTTACTGATTCGAAAAACAACTAAAAAGGCAATGCTGACTGCAAAAGTAAAAGCTGCATTCCTAAATGAAATGGTCACAGCCCCAATAATCAATCCGATTAAGGCAAGCGGTGCCCGATCTCTTTTAATTAAATAAACGGAGGCGAAAAAAGGAAGGCAAAAGGGGGTTAGCTTCGCTAAAATCAAGGCTCGTCCCAGTAAAAAGCCAACGAGTAATAAGAGATACCCCTTTTTTATAAAAAAGGATTCGAGCATGTATTGAATTTTTTTCAATCCACTTTCCAGAGTTCGTTTTGATGAATGAAGCTTGACATCACCAACTGGTTCTATGAAACTCGTAGTTACCTTTTCCATAAATCACACTCCCTATTCTTCCATCTTTCAGACTATTATAAAATTAATAGAATTAAAAGTTTGTCAAAATAGTGAACACATTAGAAAAAGTGTTCGACGGTTTTCACTATATTCATTCAATTAATATTAATTAACTAAACTCATGTCGTAATTTAGTAATGGCACTTTGGATGGAAAAGATCGGAGCTACGCTAACGGCAAGCTTACCTTTGATACTAGAGAAATGCAGTTAATCCATGAAAACATGTTTCGTTAGGCTTATTTTCCAACATTAAATCGTGACGGGTAACGCAATGCCTGTGTTCTCTGTTTTTATTTTGAAAAATAAAAAGACAAGTCATATCGACTCGTCTTTTTCTATTAGCTATTTTCGTGAAATTAAGCAGCAAGTTACCTTACCCCCGTTTAGCTCCTCTTCCACCACGCTTAGACTCCGTGCTTCGCTTTAAGGAAGTTAAACGATCCTCACTATCTTTTAAAAACTTTGCCACTTTTGATTCGAAATTTTCCGGTCTGGCATTATTACGGTCGTTCGGTCTGCCTTGGCGGGGACGTTGTGTGTTTGAAGGAGTTCTTTGCGTGGTCTCTGGTCGATCCTTTGCCTTTTTAATTGATAATCCGATTTTTCCATCCTTTTCAACATTAATTACCTTTACCTCAACTTGGTCACCAACCTTATGATGGTCGTTGATATCTTTAACATACTTATCAGCGACCTCGCTGATGTGAACAAGTCCTGTTGAGCCATCCGGCAACACCACAAAAGCTCCAAACTTTGTAATACCTGTTACCTTTCCTTGTAACTTGCTGCCTACTTCAATTGACATAATAAAGAATGTTCCTCCTTAATAGTATAAAAAATCAATCTTATTCTATATTATACAAAAAGAAAAAATTCCGTGTCAAAGTGACTTAAGATTGGTTCGTTTCTCCTATTTTTCTTCAGGGATACTAAAGATAACTTCATTC